>DASPKG010000047.1:0-9982 GCA_035628215.1 Minisyncoccota bacterium | reverse complement strand
TAGTGAACCGATGGTCCGCCTTAGATGCGGCCAGAGATTAACGGATAAAAGTTACCCTGGGGATAACAGGCTAGTTCCGCCCAAGCGTCCATAGCGACGGCGGAGTTCGGCACCTCGATGTCGGCTCACCTTAGCGCGGGGCTGGAGAAGGTCCCAAGCGTTTGGCTGTTCGCCAATTAAAAAGGTACGCGAGCTGGGTTCAAACCGTCGAGCACCTGATGTGTATCGGATGCTCGACCCGTTTGAACCCCATAGAGATGTTATCGAAAACCAATAGTGTCTTTTCGTCTTTGAGAAAGCATAGGAACCAACCATGACACGGCGACGTGCGGCAGGAATGCCGTACGTACCATCAACTGATATCGGTAGAACCCGACTCCCGCACGGGAAGGGCAATACCGAGGGAAGGCAACCGCCGCCCGTAGAGACTGAATGTTGATCATCGAGACCCGATGAAGTTACAGTCCGATCCTCCGAGTAATCGGAGCAAGCCCGAGAAGAACTAATCACTCTCTCGGCGAACGAAATGCGTGAGACAGGTTGGTCTCCTATCTACTACAGGCGTTGATTCTTGATGAGGCTTGCCCCTAGTACGAGAGGACCGGGGTGAACTGACCTCTGGTCTACCAGCTGTCCTGCCAAGGGCACCGCTGGGTAGCTATGTCGGGAAGCGATAACTGCTGAAAGCATATAAGCGGGAAGCGCGCTCAAAGATAAGGAATCGTTATGAGGCTCCTAGAAGATTACTAGGTTGATAGGCTCTAGATGTACGCACAGCAATGTGTTCAGTCGAGGAGTACTAATATGCCCAGTCTCTTGTGCGGAACCGTGAGTATCACTTCAATGCGATGCTCTTGGTGAATTGTGCGCCTATTTTGCATAGTGGTCGCGAACGCGCCCATGAAGCTGGTGATTTATCGGAGGGGCCACACCCGTTCTCATTCCGAACACGGCAGTTAAGCCCTCTTGAGCCGATGGTACTCGTAAAGGGGAGAGTAGGTTGTCGCCAGCTTCATGGGCGTGTTCCGTTCATGTTTTACAACGCACGAGCCGCCCGCAGGGGCGGCATTTTGCATTTGTCCCGGACATGCTTTCATGAACGGAGGCGCGGCTCGTGCACACACCGGCCAAGCCTCAACTGCCGCCGCTTCCCTGGGAGGGACGGCGGCCTTTTTCCTATATACTATCCTCATGTCCTGGGCCTCCCGCCGCCGCTTCATCGTCATTTCCATACTCGCAGCGATCGCGATCGCCTTACTCGCGGCGATCGTCATCCCCATCGTCTACGAGACCCCTACCTGCTCGGACAAGAAGAGGAACCAGGACGAGACCGGCGTGGATTGCGGCGGCTCCTGCGCGCGGGTGTGCGAGGCGGAAGCGCTCTCGCCGAAGGTGGAGTTCGCGCGGATCGTATCGCCGCGGGCGGGCCGCACCGATGTCATCGCGTACGTGGCGAACCCGAACAAAGAGGCGGCGGTGCGCAGCGCACGCTACACCGTCGAACTCTACGGGAGCGCCGGGAGCATCGTCGCGACGCGGCAGGGGACGATGGACCTGCCGCCGGGAGCGACTGTCCCTGTCTTCGTGCCGGGCCTTCCTGCGGATGAGGCCGGCACGCGCGCCTTCTTCGTCTTTGATCCCGCCTCGCTCGTCTTCGTGACGTACCAGGATCGGCGCATCGTGCCGCGCTACAACAACGATGCGCAGGTCATGGGGACCGATGGCCCGCGCATCATGGCGAGCTTCTCGAACCCGTCGGCGACGGCGCTCCGGAACATCCCCGTCATCGCGACCGTGTTCGATGCTGACGGGAACGCGATCGCGGCGACGCAGACCCTGCTTGCGGAGCTTCCGCCCCAGGGGAGCGCGCAGGTGGTGTTCGTCTGGAATGCGCCGTTTAGCGCGGCGCCGGCGCGCATCGACGTCGTGCCCATCGTGCCGTTATGAGCGAGCAGGTGCGCCGGAATCCGCTTGCCGCGCTCGTGTCTGAGTGGCCGCTCCTCCTTATCCCGCTTGCGCTCTGCCTCCTTGGCGTCCTGACCATGCATCCGTTCGGTGAGGAGGCGTCCTTGGCGCCCCGCCAGCTCATCTGGATTGCGGGCGCGACGCTGGTGTTCCTCGTATGCTCCGCGCTCGATATGCGGTTCATCAGGCGGACCGGTGTCCTCGTCTCGGCCTACGTCGTGGTATTGGGGCTGCTTGCGCTCCTCTTGGTCGCGACCCACGCGGTCCAGGGCGCCAAGTCCTGGTTCGATCTCGGGGCCTTCTCCTTCCAGCCGTCGGATCCGGCGAAGATCGTGTTCGTGGCGCTGCTTGCGAAGTACTTCTCCCGGCGGCACATGGAGATCGGGAACTTCCGGCACGTGCTCGTCTCCGCCCTCTACGCCGGCATCCCCATCCTGCTTATTCTTGTGCAGCCGGACCTCGGCACCGCGGCCATCCTCGGTGTCGTGTGGTTCGGGATGATCCTCGTCTCGGGCATCTCGAAGAAGCATCTCGCCCTAATCCTTGCGGCCGGGGTGATCGGCGCGGGCATGCTGTGGGCGTTTGCGCTCGAGGAGTACCAGCGCGAGCGCATCGTATCCTTCCTGAATCCCGCGGCCGATATCCGGGGTTCCGGGTACAACGCCTACCAGGCGACGATTGCGGTCGGGTCGGGGGAACTCATGGGGAAGGGTATCGGGTACGGCACCCAATCCAAGCTCCGGTTCCTGCCAGAGTACGAGACGGATTTCATCTTCGCGGCGTTCGCCGAGGAGTGGGGATTCATCGGGATCACGCTGGTGCTCATTCTGTATGCGCTCCTCCTGCTCCGGCTCGTCGCGATCGCGCAGCGCGCGGCGACGAACTTCGACGCCTTCTTCACGATTGGGGTGACGCTGGTCCTGTTCGCGCATATTTTCATTCACGTGGGCATCAACCTGGGGCTCCTGCCGGTCACCGGCACCACCATCCCGTTCATGAGCTATGGCGGCTCGCACCTCCTCATGGAGTTTGCGGGCTTGGGGATCGTGGCGTCCTTGGCCCGGCACGGACGCGCGGCCCCGCGGGACGCGGCGATGCAGGAGTACGAGGGCTAACGGTAGAGGATCAAGGTTTTGTCGACCATCTGCTGCTGGGAGAATCTCGCCGCTACCTTCTCCTTGAGCGCTCTTCCGAAACGCGCGCGAAGTGCTGGATCATCGTGGAGCTGCCGGATCGCCTCAGCGAATGCTCGAACCTTACGGCGCTGCACGAGGAAGCCATCAATCCCGCTCTCGATGATCTCCGGCGTCCCACCGACTTTGCTTGCGACCACCGGAAGCCCAGCGAAGCCTGCTTCGATGAGCACGTAGCCGAGCGCCTCGGTATCGGAAGGAAGAATAAAAAGATCGAGGGCCGTGAGATAGGTTGCCGCCTTCGGCGTGTGCCCGCAGAGCCGTATTCGGTCCTCGAGGCCGAGTCGAGCGACCAGCGCCTCCAGGTGCTCGCGTTCGGTGCCTTCACCCATGATCACCACGGCTGCGTCAGGACACTCGTCCATGATCGCGGCGAAGGCCCGTATCAGCACATCCACTCGTTTATTTGGGTGCAGCTCCGCGATCGTTCCGATCCAGAATGGATAGGGAAGATCGGGGGCGAGCTGCTCGCGCGCGTCCTTACGGGTCAAGAACGCGATGTCCGGGACCCCGTTATAGATAACCGTGAGCTTGCCCTGAACGAGGGGCATGAAGCGCGTACCGCGACGGACCGCCTGCGAGACGCAGATGACGCGATCGACGAGCAGGAGGGTGAGGTAGTGCGCGAACCAGAAGATCGCGCGCTGCCAGTCCGGGCGCACTTCGCTGAATGCCCACCCGTGCGCGGTGAAGATGATACGCTTAACCCCGCAGAAGCGGGCGACGATGGCGCCGAGGAATCCTGCCTTAGAGCTATTAAGGTGCACGATGTCCGGACGCACCGCTCTAATGGCGTGCCCGAGCGACGTGATCGCGCCGAGCTCGGCGCGCAGCCCAAGCCCGCGCTGGAAGTGAGTCGCGGAAAAGGCCGTAACCCCGACTTCCTCAAGACGCGTGCGGAGCTCGCCCTCGCCGGTGAGCACGAACACGTCATGGCCCGCGCTTTTTGCTGCGGTCGCGAGATCGAAAACGTATCGTTGCGCGCCGCCCCACCAGCCAAGCGTGATGACGTAGAGTATGCGTTTCGGGGCAACTTCCATGTGATTGTGGACGTTTTATAGTATAACGTCGATACATGACCCACGGTGGCATACGCGCCTCGGCGCTTCTCTTTATCGGGGACCTCGCGACCTTCGTGGCCGCGCTCTGGCTGACGCTCCTCCTGCGGTACGGGACGCTTCCGACCGAGGCAGTGTTCCGGGACCATATGGGACCGTTTTCGCTCCTCTTCGCCCTCTGGGTCCTCGTCTTCTATATGTCCGGGCTCTACAGCAAGCGGTTCATCCTCTTCAAGAGCTCCTTGCCGAACGCCATCCTCCGGACCCAGGTGATCAATATCGTCATGGCGGCACTGTTCTTCTTCCTCGTGCCAGGGGTGGGCATCGCGCCGAAGACGAACCTCGTCATCTACCTCCTCGTGTCGCTCGCCCTCATCTTCGCGTGGCGACTCGCGCTTTATCCGCGGCTCTCTGCGCCCCGCGTGCGCGATTATGCAGTACTGATTGCTGAAGGAGAGGAGACCGATGAACTCGTGCGCGAGGTGAACGGCAATCGCCGCTACCACCTTGAGTTCCGGAAGGTCTATACGCCGGCTGCGCTCCACGCGCTCGGCAGAGAGGGACTCCGGCGGGAGCTCGGGGATAAGAGCATCGATCTCATCGTCGCGGATACGGACTGCGCTGAGGTGCAGGCCATGCTCCCCGATCTCTATATGCTGCCCTGCTTCGAGCACGGCTGCGTCTATGCCGACTTTGATGCGGTCTACGAGGAGGTGTTCGATCGCATCCCGCTCTCGCTCCTGTCCCAGGGCTGGTTCCTCGAGAACGTAACGACGACCACGCCTGTGTTCCATGCCTTCGTGAAGCGGGTGATCGATCTTGTCGGGGGTGTGCTCATGGGCCTCGTGACAATGGTCGCGGCCCCTGTTGTATGGGCCGCGAACTTGCTGGAAGGCGGCGGACCGCTCTTCACCGTCCAGGATCGCATCGGGATACGCGGTTCGAGCATCCGCACCTATAAGTTCCGGAGCATGCGCTTCACGGACACTGGCATGTGGCCGGGGGAAGGGGAGAACCGCGTGACGCGGGTCGGGGATTTCCTGCGTATGACCTCGCTCGACGAGTTCCCGCAGTTCGTGAACGTACTCACCGGTGAGCTTTCGCTCATCGGTCCGAGAAACGATATCCGCGCGCTCGGAGACCGCCTGGCCGAGGCGCTCCCGTACTACAACATGCGCTATATCGTGACCCCGGGAATCACCGGATGGGCGCAGATCAACCAGCAGTACGAGCAAGGGCACATTAGTCCGCAGTCGATCGAGGAGACGAAGATGCGGCTCGCCTACGACTTTTACTACATCAAGCATCGGTCGCTCGCGCTTGATATCGTGATCGCACTCAAGACCTTCAAGCGCATGTTCTTCCGCCTGAGCAACTGGTAACCTCTTTCTATGAAGCACACTCTCCTCATCACGGGCGCGGCCGGCTATGTCGGTACTATGCTCGTTCAGGAATTTGCGCGCCGCGACGATGTCGAGCGCGTGATCGGGCTCGATCGCGAGCCCGTGCCGGACCTCATCAAGGACGAGCCGAAGCTCGTATACATCCAGGCGAGCACCGAAGACGGGAGCTGGCAGGGGCAGGTAGCGGCATACCGGCCTGATCTGGTGATCCATACGGCCTGGGATATTCGGGCGGTGTATGGGAATACCGAGGCGACCTGGCGCTCGAACATCGACGGCTCGGACGCGGTGTTCGACTTTGCCTTCGAGAACGTCTTCGTGAAGCGTCTCGTTCACTTCTCGACCGTGGCCTCCTATGGCTCCTTCCCGGACAACACCATCGAGTACCGCTTCACCGAGGAGGATCCGTTCCGGAAGACGGACTATTTATATGCAGAGGAGAAGCGGATCGCCGAGGTGCATCTGCGCGAGCGGTACGAGGCGAGCGATAAGAAGACGGAGGTCGCGATCGTACGTCCGGCGGCGATCACGGGCCCCCGCGGCCGCTTCATGCGCATGCGTTTTGGGCTCCAGGCCGCGCTCTCGGGGCAGCTTCGCGGTGCTCGCATCTATGCGGTTATCAAGGCACTCGTTGCATTCGTGCCCGTCACCCCGAAATGGGCGCGGCAGTTCATCCATGAGGACGATGTAGTGGGAATCGTCGAGCGGCTCGCGTTCGGGGACTCCGCAGGTGCGTACGAGGTCTTCAATATTTGTCCGCCCGGACCAATTGTGCGAGGGGAGGATATGGCGCGCGCGGTGGGGAAGCGGGCGCTCCCCGTATTCCCCTGGATGGTCCGGATCGCGTTCTTCGTCTTCTGGCACCTGTCGCGGGGCAAAGTCCCGACAACGCGGGGCAGCTGGAAGGGATACTCCTACCCGATCGTCGTGGATGGCGGGAAGGTGACGCGGCAGCTCGGGTATACCTACCAGCATGAAGGATATGACGCCTTCTTCTACACGAACGGCCGGTACGAACCGTACGTGCCGGAGGAGGCGCGCCGCCATAAGGTATGAAGAAGGCGGTCGTTACCGGTGGGGCGGGATTCATCGGCGCGCATATCGCGCGGGCGCTGATCGACGTCGGCTATGAGACTCACGTGGTCGATGACCTTTCTGACGGAAAGCGCGACCGGGTGCCCGAGGGGGCAACCCTTCACGTTTTGGACGTGCGCAATACCTCAGGGATCAAGGAGATCTTCGAGGGCGCGGCTGCCGTATTCCATGAGGCAGCGCTCCCGCGCGTCCCGTTTTCGATTGATCACCCGCAAGAGGCGCACGACGTGAATGTGAACGGGACCCTCTCGGTGCTGCTTGCGGCAAAGGAGGCGGGTGTCAGCCGGGTAATCTACGCAGCCTCAAGCTCGGCGTACGGTGAACAGGCGACGCTGCCGCTTTCAGAAGATATGCCGGCGCTCCCGGTGAATCCCTACGGGCTCCACAAATACATCGGGGAGTGCTATGCCCGCATGTTCTCGGAGCTCTACGGTCTCGAGACGGTCTCGCTCCGGTATTTCAATGTGTACGGTTCCGGCATGGATCCCGAGGGTGCCTATGCGCTTGCGATCCCGAAACTCCTTCAGCTTCGTGCGAAAGGAGTGCCGTTGACCATTACCGGAGACGGAACACAGACCCGGGACTTCACCCATATACGCGACGTGATACGCGCGAATCTACTGGCGATGGAAAGTCCAAGGGTCGGGAAGGGTGAGGTCATTAATATCGGCAGCGGCCGCAATGTTTCAATGAACTACCTGGCGGAGCTCATCGGCGGAGAACGGGTATATATTCCCGCTCGCGTTGAAGCGCATGATACGCTCGCGGATATTACGCGGGCGAAGGAACTTCTCGACTGGGAGCCCGAGGTTACGCTTGAGGACGGGATCATGGGGATCCGGGGCGAGTACGGAGTATGAAGATCGACGGCCGCGCCATTGCCGCTGCGATGCTTGCCGAGGTCGCGAGCGAGGTCAAGTTTATCGGACGTCCGCTCACGCTCCGTGCGGTCGTGTCCGAACCTTCGCCGGCAACCGAGTCCTACCTCCGGATCAAGAGCGACCGCGCCAAAGACGCGGGGATTACCCTTGAGATCGCTACGATCAGGGACGGTGCGGCAACCGAGGATCTCGTCCGGGCGGTCGCGGCACCGGGCGCTGACGGCGTCATCGTGCAGCTGCCGGTGCCGGCGGGCGTCGACAGCGAGGAGGTACTGAATGCCATACCGCTTGCGCTCGATGCGGACGTTCTCTCGGCGACCGCGTACGAGCGGTTTGCGCGCGGGGAGCCGGGCGCGCTGCTGCCGCCCGTTGTGGGTGCGGTCGCCGAGATACTGCATCGCGCCGGCGCCGCCGTCGCCGGCAAGCGGGCCGTGGTCGTGGGCAGCGGTCGCCTCGTCGGGCAGCCTGCTGCGCTCTGGCTCGCTGCTCAGGGCGCTCACGTCGCCACGATCACGCGCGAAACCGGCGATCTCTCCATGCTCAAGGAGGCTGATATCGTAGTAGCTGGCGCAGGAAGCGCGCACCTCATCCGGCCAGAGCATCTTGCCCCTGGGGTCGTACTCATCGACGCCGGGACCTCGGAATCCGGCGGCACGCTCGCCGGCGATGCCGATCCCGCCTGCGCCGATATCGCCTCGGTCTTCACGCCGGTGCCAGGCGGCGTGGGGCCGGTCGCGGTTGCCTATCTCATGAAAAATGTGGCGGAACTCGCGCGTTTACGCACGAGCGCCTAGCCCGTATACTGGCGGCATCATGCGTTATCTCCCGGTTGCGGGCGTCCTCCTCGTCACGGCGCTGCTCGCCTGGTTCGTTGTCTCGACCTCGGGGATCAACAGCCAATTCCCGATCAAGCTCGGGCTCGACCTTGCCGGCGGCACCGAGCTCATCTATCGGGCGGACACGAGCAATATCGTGAGCGATAAGCAGGGGGCCCTGAATTCGCTCCGGGACGTCATCGAGAACCGGGTGAACCTCTTCGGGGTCGCGGAACCCCGCGTCGAGCTTGAGCAGTCGAGCGCGGTCGCGGGCGAGGTCGAGGACCGCCTCCTCATCGAACTGCCGGGCGTCACCGATATCGACGCTGCCGTCGCCGCGATCGGGGAGACCCCGGTGCTCGAGTTCAAGCTCGCCTCGGCGGATGTGACCGATACCGCCACCTCGACCGGCACTTTCACGGATACCGGGCTTACGGGTCGGTACTTGAAGAGCTCCGAGCTCCAGTTCGGGCAGGGGGGCGCAAGCGGGGTGCCCAACCAACCGATCATCGTGCTCAATTTCAATGATGAGGGCGCAGCGCTCTTCGAGCAGCTCACGCGCGAGAACGTCGGCGCGCCGCTCGCGATCTTCCTCGACGGCGAGCTCATCTCCGCTCCCATTATTCGCGAGGCCATCCCGGGCGGCGTTGCGACCATCACTGGTCAGTTTACGCCGACCGAGGCGCGCGACCTGGTCCGCAATTTGAACTTCGGCGCGCTGCCGGTTCCCATTGAGCTCGTGGGAAGCAACACCGTGGGCCCGACCCTGGGCGCCGACGCCTACAGCGCGGGCCTCTACGCGACCGTGATCGGGTTCGGGCTCGTCGCGCTCTTCATGATCTTGTGGTACCGGCTCCCGGGCCTGATTGCGACGATCGCACTCATCATTTACATGCTCATCACGATCGCGCTCATCAAGGTGGTGCCGATCACGCTGACTGCCTCCGGCATCGCCGCGCTCATCCTCTCGATTGGCATGGCAGTGGATGCCAACGTGCTCATCTTCGAGCGCATGAAGGAGGAGCTCAGGCTCGGGAAGAGCCCCCGGGAGGCCCTCCATATCGGGTTCGGGCGCGCCTGGCCTGCGATCCGTGACGGCCACCTGACCATGCTCATCTCGAGCGTCATCCTCTTCTGGATGGGCACCTCAATCGTGCAGGGCTTCGCGCTCGTGTTCGGGCTCGGCGTGATCGCGTCCTTGATCACCGCCGTCATGATTACGCGAGTCTTCCTCGTCGCCATCCTCCCTGAGCAGGGATCGCGTACCTGGCGTGCCTTGCTTGAGGCCGGGTTCGGTAGCCGTAACTCAACCTAGTATGTTTGTCGTCCGCCACCGCACCTTCTTCTTCTGGCTCACGGGGCTCCTCCTCGTGGGGTCCATCGTCGCACTCATCGTCATCCCGCCCCGGCTTTCCATAGAATTCACGGGCGGTACCCTGGTCGAGGTCGCGTACACGGGCGAGCGGCCGCCGCACGAGGAGCTTGTCGCGCGCGTCGAGGCACTCGACCTCGGCGAGCCCTCGGTCCGCGAGAGCGGGGACCGGGGCGTCACGGTCCGCAGCCACACGCTTG
>DASPKG010000046.1:0-7777 GCA_035628215.1 Minisyncoccota bacterium | reverse complement strand
GTTCGAGGCCGTCGCGCCCTCAGCGATGATGTACGCGTGCGCAATGTTGTTAGAGACCTTGGTACCCGTCGGCGGGAAGGCGCCGAAGGCGGCCTTGGCCTTTGGGACCGAGATCCAGTACGCATGGCCGTTCGTGGTCGGGTTCTGGACCGTGTTGTGGTCCACGAGGCTGTTCTGCGCGCCGTAGAGCGCGATGCCGTGGTAGGCGCTGCCGAGCACGACGTTCCCGGTCACGCGCATGTTCGTGACCTTCCCGTCGAATACCACGATGCCCTGCATGTGCGCATCGAGCTCGCGGTTGAGGCTCGTGCGCTCCTGGAACCAGTTGTCCTCGATGCGGACGTTATCGAAGACTTGGTTCACGCCCGCGAACATCTGGAGCCCATCGTCGTGATTCGGATCGCCATCCTCCATGCCCGCGTACTGGTCGTAGAGCCTGTTATCGCGGACCGTGATGTCCGATCCGTTCATGACCATGCCGTCGGCTGAGAAGTTGCGGATCTCGTTGCCCTTGACGAGCGCCTTGGCGCTATTCTCCGCAGGCGTATTACCGCCCTTGATCACACCGATGCCGCCGCGCACATTCTTGATCCTATTGTTCACGAACGAGGTGCAGGTGGAATTATTCGCCTGCATGCCGCTCGAGAGACTCATCCACTTCGGCACGTCCCATCCAGCGGAATCCTTTGCGTGATACTGGCGGGTATCGGCGACCACGATGTGGGAACTCCTGGTGATCCAGAAGCGCAGGCCACCGACGCTGGTGGCGGCAGGATCCTTCACAAATTCACCGCCCGTGACCAGCAGCCGCGATATGCCCTCGGCCGAAACACTGTAGCCGGTCGCGCCGGATTGGAAATCGAGCCAGGTCCAGCTCGTTGCGCTCGCGAATGCTGGAAGGCCAGCTCCCTTCAAGGAAATCGGTCCATGATTGCCGGCGAGGAGGACCACGTGATCGCCCGGCTGGATCTTCTTTGCGGCGATCACCGCCGAAAACGAGCGGTAGGGTGCGGTACGCGAGCCATCGCCCGAGTCATTCCCACCCACCGGATCGATGTACAGTTCGCGCGCATAGGTCGTCGCCGGCTGCTCGCAGCCCGGGTATACCGGGTAGCCGTCCGGGTTCTGCGCGATCTCCGGAATCTCCTGCGGGGGCCCTGAAGGCGTTGCGGGCGGCGTCACTTCCGGCTCCGGGATAGCGACCGGTACCGGATCAGGGGTCGGCGTCGGTGCGGCAGCCACCTGCTCGGGCGGCGGCGGCACGATGATGTTCACGGAAAGGAATGCGGAGGTGGTCCGCTCGCCTCCCGGGCCCGTGCAGGTGAGGGTGAAGCGCGTGCGGTCGCTCGTCGTGACGGTTACCTTCCCCGTCTGCTGCCCCGCGATATCGAAGCCCGTCGAGCTGCAGGAGGTCGCGTTCTTCGCACTCCAGGTAAGCGTCGTGGAGGTGTTCGGCGCGATCGAGGTCTCCGCAAGCGTGAGCCGCACGGTGGGGCGCGCGGTCGGCGCCGTCACGGCACCCTCGGCCGTTCCCGTCTCCTCGACTGGCTCGATCGCCGAGAGGACGGACGGGGCTGGGGAGGGCGGGACGTAGGTCGTTAAAGGAGGCACGAAGGACGAACCCCCGCTTGACGCGGGCTTCGGCGCAGCAGACTTGGGCTCCTCCGTGAACGTATAGGTATGGGTGTAGGTCCGCGACGTCTCGGCGAGCATCGTCCCACCGAACTCGGTCGGCACGGCCGCCGCGGTCCTCCCGCGCGTGATGAAGTCAAGGCTCGATGGCTCGTACAAGTAGAGGGCACCGCCCGCGACTACGAGGAGGATCGCGACGAGGACAAGGAAGGGGCCGGCCGGCACCCCGTCCGACGCATACCTCTGTCTGGGCGCCACGAGCGGCGAGAGCTCCGAGATGAGCTTGCGGTTCCCTTGTTGCTTGCCGATCTGCTCGAGCGAGCGGATGGCGATGGCGCCGCGGACATCGCCTGCGCTCCAACCCTCCTTCTCGAGCGCAGCGACGATCTCATCGTGCGGAGCTCCGCGCGCAAGCTCCTTCCCGACGCGCTCGAGCAGCTGGAGGTCAGCCATAGAATACAAAAACTATACCAGCCCCCCTCCCCCGATTCGTTATCCCCATTTTTCTCCCCAGCATATGCCCAGTATCCACCATTGCCCGGTTATCCCCCTCTCGGTACCCTACAACTATCCGATACGGAGCAATCAGTATCGGGGCTCGGAAGCCAAGGACCGCTCGCGCGGCACCCGGGCATCCGGAAACGAAACGTGCGGGCAGTCCAGTGAACCTCGAGCGTGACGGATGTGCGCCGCCGGCTTCCCCGGAAGACGGCGAACGCAGGAAAATCCGATCCGTCAGAAACGCTCCGGTAAAGGCAACGGCTACGCGCCTGCGCCACGGGGACCCACGGTATCCTCGTCCCGGACTGAACACGCGTTTACGCATAAAGCCGCCCTCGGGCGGCTTTTGCGTTACGCACGATAGCTCCTCTGCTAGAGCCCGATGGTCCAGGTCGTGCCGCGAAGCGGGGCGCCGTAGACGCGCGCATCGGTCGTAACGTCCGTGACGTCGAGCTTCAGGGTCGAGCCCAAGGGCGCGGTCGGGGCGACGCCAGCCTTCACCGTAAAGATGCGCATTTGGCCAGGCGCAACCGTCGCCGCAAGCGGGACGAACGCAGACTTCCCTTTGAAGGCGGCGTTGACCGTTGCGCGCGAGCCGCCCTTATCGTCGCTCGTCGAGAAGGTCGAGATCGCGGAGACGGCCGCGGTGCCGGTCTGCTGGAGCGTCATGCCCTCGAGAGCGACCTCCTCCGTGCCCTGGTTCGTGATCTTCACGTACGCGACGGGGACGGACGCGTTGAGACGCGCGGTGCCGCCCGTCAGGAGCGGAACGGAGGAGACGGTGAGGATGCCGTCAGACGAACCGCTCTTCGACGCCTTCTCCTTCTTCGTGCTCTTCTTGCCCTCTATGGTCAAGGTGCCTTCATCGAGCGCGTCGCGGCGGGTGCTCTTCCCTGCGTAGACCGCGAGATCGTACTCGCCGGCCTTGAGCCGCTTCGAGATGCGGACGGTCCACTCCCCATCCCGCACCCGAGCGTCCTTCTTATAGACGATCTTCCCCGCCTCGGAGCGCACGACGACGCGGACCGACTTCGTGCCTTCAGCCTCGCCCGTGATGCTCGGCCGGGTCGAGCGTGCGGTGATGGTATCGTCCGCAAACGACGCGCTCGCGGAAGCGGCGGATGCGCCCGCCGGGAGCGCGACCAGCATCGCGACGAGCGCGATACCGATGAATGTAGTGAATGATGACATAGACATGCGTGTTAGAGACTCCCACTATAGCGAGCGACGCAGCTTCATGCGAGCGCGGCCGTAGGAGCGGGCTTCATGAAGCAAACGAAGAACTCCCGAAGGGTGTCGGGAGTTCAGACGTTGCGCGCGCCTTGCGCTTACACGCCGGGCACCTCGTCGCCGACGAGCTGCTGGTCGTCCGCACCGTCGACGAGGAGCACGCCGCTGTGCTCATCGATCGCAGGAGCCGCGACGAGCGCCTGCATCGCGGTGGCGGCCTCGTAGGTCATCACCTCGCCGTCCTGGTTCACGTAGGCGAAGGTCTGGGCGAAGGAGACGCCCGGCACCACGACCGCTGCGGCGAGCGCGAGCGCGCCAAGGAATAGCATTTTCATACAATCGTACGGTTAGCGTTAGGGCGTAATCGCCTAACCTCTACGGTATATACCGCGGGCCATGAACGGCCCGTGAATAGGACATGAATGCCGGATGAAGTAAAGGTATGGCTCAACCATTGATATCCCCGAGATGCCTGGTGAAATGCTTCTTGATGGTGGCGTCCAAGGCCCGCGAGAACTCGATCGCGTGCTTCGGGGAGAGGGCGAGCTCGCACAGGAGCTGCCCGGTCCGGGACTTCGGCCGCACGTACGCAAACTGGAGGATGACGGAATCGTCCGAGACCATGACCTGGGTCGCATTCGCGAACGAGGGGCCGCTATCGACGGGGAGCGTGATGGTGATGGGATCTGCGTCGGGGGTATCCATAGGGCTAGCGCGGGAATTGGATCGGCCGAAAGAGGTTACCGAGGAATTCCTTGAACGCATCCCACCCGTCCTTCACGACCTCCCACCCCTCCTTGATGAGGCTCCAGAGGAAGCCGAAATTCTCCTGGCCTGCAGGAGACTGCACGACGCTCTGGATCGAGATGCCGAAGAAGGAAAGCACCAGCACGATGGCGAGGATGAGGATGATGGTCCGGATCATGTGCCTTCAGTATACTAGGCCAGTGAAGCCCAAACGGACGATGAAGGGGATGGCGCCCATGCGGCATTTCAAGGCGGCGGACCCGGTCCTGTACCGGGCGGCGCTGCCCCACCATCGGCATATATCGCTCGAGCACCGCCGGGGGTACCGGAAGAACGACCTCTTCGCGAAGCTCGTCGGGTCCATCGTCTCGCAGCAGCTCTCGACCAAGGCCGCGGACACCATCTGGGGGCGCCTCAAGGACGCCTGCGGAGGCGCGGTCACGCCGGAGGCCATTAAGAAGCTCCGCACTCCTACCATGCGCAAGGCGGGCCTATCGGCCGCTAAGGTGAAGACCCTGAAGGAGCTGTCCGCCGCCATCCTCTCCGGCCGCCTCGATCTCGCTGCCCTCAAGAAGCTTCCCGAGGAGGAAGCTATCGCGAAGCTCTCTGCGGTATGGGGCATCGGCCGCTGGACCGCCGAGATGTTCCTTATGTTCGCGCTTGACCGCGAGGACGTCTTCTCGCTCGGGGACCTCGGCCTGATCCGGGCCATGGAGGAGCTCTACGGCATCCCGAAGAACTCGAAGCCCCAGGTGTACGAGGCCGTCGCTATAAAATGGTCGCCGCACCGCACCTTCGCGTGCCGTGTGCTCTGGCGGCTGCGGGATGCACCGAACCAGGACAGCGCGGTGGACTAGCGCTCGAGCAACCGCCGGACTCGCTCAATAAACGACCGGCTGGATCGCTCGCTCGCCACCGCGTTCGCTGGGGGTATGGACCGGATCCAGAGGGTCCTCGTATCGGTCGGCACTCCATTGTAGTTCACGGTCAGCTCCTCTCCCGCCTGAATATCCCGGAGCGCATAGAAATCCATCTGCGCCTCCTCGATGCGCTTTACATAAAAACAGTTCGGCTCGTAGGAATGGTTATAGAGGGACCCGAACCCGAGGCAGATCGCGGCGTGCTTGCGCTCCTTCCCCCAGAGGAAGTAGTAGTTTACGAGCCCGGTCTTCCGGAGCCGCGCTCGGTCCCGCTTGTCCGGCAGCGCAATGACCGGGCAGCTCTCGACGAGCTCCCCGTCGGCAAGCGGTACGGTGGCGAAGACCCCGCGGCCGGCGCCGTCCAAGGTCGAGGCGCGAAGCTCGATCTTCCCCGAGGGAGCCGGTTCCGGGATCGCTTCGTTCATCTACAGGTAGGACATCGGGTTCAAGTACGCGTCCTTCGGCGCCACCGGCATCACCGCGTTCGTGCAGCCCGAGCCGCCGGTGTTCCGGAACTGCCCGAGGCTCATGATCTGCACGCCGGCAGATGCATACACCCCGAAGTGAAGATGGGGGCCGGTGGCGTACCCCGTCATGCCGGAGTGACCGACGAGCTCCCCGGTCGACACTGCCTGGCCCTTGGCGACCGCGATCGAGGAAAGGTGCGAATAGAGGGTGGAGAGCCCGTTGGCGTGTTTGACCATCACCCACTTACCGAAGGAATAGCAGCCCGGGTACGCGTCCGTGTTCCCGGTCGCAAGCACGGTCCCGGAGAGCGCTGAGAGGACGGGGGTCCCGACCGGCATGCCGATGTCGATCGCGTTATGGCCGTTGCCGTTATAGATCTGCGCGTTAGCGGTCGCGAACGCCGTATTCCCGAAGTACTGCGTAATGCAGTAGGCGTTCCCGAGGGCGCCCGCCTTGCCGTTGCAGGACTCCTTGAAGGCCGCCGAATACGGCCAGGCGAGGATGCCGGAGCCCACGGCAGGGACCGCCGCGGCGCCCACGGACTTGAGGCTGTTCTCGAGCGCCGAGAGCTCGGCCTCGAAGGCTTTCCGCTGCGCCTGCTTCTGCGCGATGATGCTCTGATAGGTCGACTCCTGGTTCTTCGTCTGCGCCAGCAGCCGATCCTTCTCTGCCTTCTGGACGTCGAGCGTGCGCTTCTCGTTCTTGAGGGTCGTGCTGTGGCTGGCGAGCTCGCGCTTCTTCCCGTCCTCCTCGATCTGCTTGACGGTCAATTCCTGCTTGTCGCGGGCCAGCGCGCTCGCGTGGGCGCGCAGCGCCTGCCCGAGCATCGCCTTGGTATCCATCGCTTCCCAGGCGTCGGCAAGCGATACCGAGGAGAAGAGCTGCTCGATGAGCGAGTTGTCGCCTTCGGTATCGATGTCCCGTATGGACTGGGCCAGGGTCTGCTTATCGAGCTGGATTAGGTACTCCTTCCGGCTGATCTCCCCCGAGAGCTCCTGCAATTTGAGGTTCGTGGCCGCGATGCGGTTCTCCGTGACGCGGATCTGGGTCCCCGTCTGCTGCCGCGAGACATCGATCGTCTTGATCGCGGACTGCAGGGTCTGCTTCTGCACCCCGAGCGTGTTCAGCTCCTTCTGGTAGATGGCGATCTCCTCCTCGAGCTTCTTGATCGCATCGTTATGCTGCTCGATCCGCTCCTCGATCTCCTCCTTGCTCTGCGCGAAGGAGTCCATCGGCGAGACGGACCCGAGCACGAGGGCGGCGAATATGAAAAAGAGAAAGTAGAGGTGCCACCGAACCGATGCCATTACCTACAGTATACCAAGCGCCGCTTCGAGGCGCGATTTCGCTTCATGAACGCCTAAGAGCGCGATGAGGGTGAACGGATCCGGCGACCGCTCCTGCCCCGAGAGCGCGTACCGGAGCGGCCAGAGCACCGCGCCCCGGCCTCCCTTCCCCTTCGCTTCCTCGGCGTCCGCACGGGGCATGACGGCCGCCTTCGCTTCGTCGGCAGAGACGCCCTCCGGAAGCCCTGATATGACCGGCAGCAGGGCCTCCAGCGCCGACTTGGTGAATCCTGGGCGGTCTTCGGGTTCCTTGGCCATGAGGGTTCTCCGGTCGAGCTGCGGCGCATGAAAGAGGCAGCCAAGCTCCCCTGCGAGAAGCTCCCTCGCCTCCCCGAAGGTGCGGGCGCGCTCCTTCAGGAGCGGTACCGCCTTGGCTACTGACGCATCGAATCCGCCTCGGGTAAGGAATTCATCGTCAGACAGCGTCCGCATCCATCGCTGGTTCACCGAGAGCAGCTTCTCCCGGTCCCATACCGCACCGGACTTCTGCACGCCGTCGAGATCGAATACCCGCGTCAGGTCCGCAAGCGAGAAATGCTCCTCGTTGCCGCCCGGGCTCCAGCCAAGCAGCGCGAGGTAGTTCACGATGCCCTCGGGGAGGAAGCCCTCGTCCCGGTACGCCATGAGGGACGTATTTCCGCTTCGCTTCGACATCTTCGAGCGGTCCGTATCGAGGATAAGCGGAAGATGCGCATAGATCGGACGTGGCGCGCCCACGGCCTCTTGGATGAGGATCTGCCGAGTCGTATTGGAAATATGGTCATCGCCGCGGATGACATGCGTGATGCCCATGTCCCAGTCGTCCACCACGACCGCGAAGTGGTACAGGGGGTCGTCGATGGCGCGGGCGATCACGAAGTCACCGAGCTCGCCCGTATGGAAGGTAATGTCGCCGCGGACCTCGTCCCGGAAGGTCACGTCGCGCGACGGATT
>DASPKG010000045.1:0-4485 GCA_035628215.1 Minisyncoccota bacterium | reverse complement strand
TGTAGGGAATCATGCAGACGTTTCTTTAGCCCCATCCATTTCAAAAATTGCTTCATATCCGGAAAGTAATGGAATACCGCAGCGCCTCGACCGCCGGGATGCTGTGCTGCCAGTGGGTGCGCGCGGACGCGGACATGAGGTACACGGAGCGGGCGCTCGCGACCTGCGTGAACCGCTTCCATTTCTGCCCCTCGCGCTTCCGGAGCCGGAAGCGGCACTCGCTGCCGAGCGAGACGCCGAAGACCGCGCGGTACGGCGGTCGGTCCCGGTGCCAGCCGATTGGGGCGCCGGGCTCGTATTTGCTCACGAGCGCGTTCGTGAATTCCCCGGGCGATTTGCCGGACCAGAGCGCGATGCGATCCCGGAGCAGCGCAAGCGGCGCCGGCATCGCTCCCGAGAACCAGCGGACCTTACGCTTGGCGACATACTCGCCATGCTCGTAATTCTTGAGCTTCAAGCCGTTGAGGTACCGCAGGAGCTCCCGCTCCTCTTCGATGGTGATGAAGTCGGGCTGGTAGAGAAAGCCATGCGGGGCCCGGACGGTGGCGGGGAAGAGGTCGAGCTGCTCCATACTTACATGACGTCTCCCAATACCGGAAGCGAGAACAGCTTCAACCGCCGCTTGCCCTCGAACAAGGACGCAGGACGGTACTTCGAGACGCTCCCGATGCCGTCGCCCTCGGCTGCTTTCCTTCGTGCCGCGACCGCCTCGGCGCTCGAACCGAGGTACACCGTATCCCGGCCGTACTTCTCGGTGAGCTCATCGACCCGTTCGAAAAGCCGGTCCATGCCTTCGCTTCGCTCCGGCGGGACGAAGAGATCGAGCTGCTCGGGCTTCGCCTCGCGCAGTCCCGTGAGCGTGATGCCCGTCGTGCGGTAGCGGGTCCCGCGCCGATACACCTTCGCGAAGAACGGCTCGAGCGCATGGAGGATCTCACTCGGTACGTTCGTCGGCCGGGGGAGCGTGACCGCATGCGTGCGGTACTGGAACTCGGAGGACTTGAGGAAGAACGAAAGGCCGGTCGCGACCAGGTTGTACCGGCGCGCCTTCCTAGAGGCGCCTTCGATGTTCTTCGAGAGTTCGGAATACAGAAATGCAGGGTTATCGGACGCTGGGCTGAACGTCCGGGTCTTCTGTATGGAATGGTAGTCCTCCTTCTGCTCGGTCGTGAGCGGGAACACGGATTCGCCGTTGAGTTCCTTCCAGAGCTCGAGGATGGGCTTCGTGACCCGCGCGCGCACCCAGGCCTCGTTCTTGTTCGCGAATTCGCCCGCGGTCTGCACCCCGTGCTTCCGGAGGAGCGCGCCCGTGTTCGCGCCGATGCCCCAGACCTTCTCGACGGGGACCGTCGAAAGGAACGCATCCTTCCCGAGGAGCGGTATGGCGGTGAAGCCATCGGGTTTCCGATAGTTCGAGCCGATCTTCGCAAGCACTTTCGTGCATGAGAGCCCGACCGAGAACGTGATATCGAGCTCACGATGGAGATCGTCCTTGATCGCCCGTGCGATCTCCTCGTACGACTTATGGTGTACGCGGCGGAGCCCCGTGATATCCCCGAAGCATTCGTCGATGCCGTACTCCTCGACCTCGGGCGTGTACCGCCGCATGATCTCGTACATACGGAGCGAATAGAGCGTGTAGAGCTGGTAGTCCGATGAGATAATGATCGCCTCGGGGCAGATCCGCTTCACGTCCTTCAAGGGCACGCCGCGCGTGATGCCGCGCCGCTTCGCTTCGTAGGTCGCGGCCGAGACGATGCCGCGTTCCTTGCCGGTGACGACCGGCTTGCCGCGCAGCGTTGGGTCGCGCGCGACCTCGCAGGCCGCGAAGAACCCATCGCCGTCCACGTGCACGATCGCACGCGGATAGTAGTAGTGCTTACCCCAGCCGACCTCCGTTGGCATAGGTCATCGCACGAGCCCGCCGTGCACGGAGCATTCGTACACGAGTGCTCCTTCCTGGTAGATCCGCTCGACTCCGCGGAACTTCCCGATGTCGCCTCGATCGAACTCTATCGCATACCGAAACCCCTCTCGCTCGAGCGGAGCGCCCCGCACGGGGAGCGCGGGATGCCGCTCCTGCAGCGCCTCGTGCAGGAATCCGTAGATGGCTTTCGAATCCACATCCCCGATAAGATACCCGTAATAGTTCATCACCCATACTGGGGTTCCTTTGAAATAGACGATCTCTTCGCCACCGCCATCCTTGCTCCACGCATAGGAATCGTGGTACTTCCAGTCGCCCTGCTCGTAGAGGTACTCCTCGCAGCCAGGACGAATGGGGGCAGCGAGCTTCTTCGCGTCCGGGTCGGCATAGGTATGCCGGCCCGCCTCGACGATGAAGGCTAGGAGTTCGTCCTCGTTCCATTCCTGGTCCATAGCGATCGCTGCTTACTGGCAATCCGCACCGGCGACCGGCGCAGCACGCGCTCGAAACTCGCGAGCTGGTAAAGGCTGGGAAGGGTAGAGGTAGTCATAGGTAGCTGGTTAGTATTTGCGCACCACGGCCGTCACGACCGCTTCGATCGAAAGAGTCCCCTTCGGATGGATGGGCTTGTATGCCGCGTTCGCGGGCTCGAGGTAGTACCGCTCGCCCGACTTGCGCAGGTACTTCATGGTGTACTCGCCCTCGATCGACGCGATCACGATCTGCCCTGGCTTATAGGTCGGCCGCCGCTCCACGATGACGAGGTCTCCCGGGCAGATCCCGGCATCGATCATCGAGTCGCCCTTCACCTTGAGGATGTAGCTCGATTCCTTGTGCGGCGTGAGGTACTCGTCGAAGTCCATGACGTCGAGCAGCTCCTCTTCGGCAGGCGAGGGGAACCCTGCCTCGACAAGGCCCAAGAGCGGTGCTCCGCGCATGCGCGGCCCCGGCGAGAGATGTCCTTCCCGGTCCTTCAGGACGACCCCCGCCTCGACCAACCGGCCGATGAGCTTGTACACCGCGTTCTTGGATTTGAAGCCCGTCAGCGCCATGAGCTCCTTGTAGCCCGGCATCCGGCGGTTCCGTTCGTAGAAGGCGACGAGCTTCTTTTTATGGCTTTCGAGCATACTCCAAGGATAGGTGAACTATAGTTCACCGTCAATGGGGATAGTGTGAATAAGGTTCACGGGCGCTTAAGTACTGAGGCCGTAGCGTGGTTCCTATGCACCTTCGGCGCTTCCTCATACCCATCCTCCTCCCGACGCTCCTCATCGTCTCGATCGGCGCGATCCATCTCTACCGCACGGAGGTCAGGACCGAAGTGGATCGGTTCATCGAGACCGTGAGCTTCCCGTTCAAGCTCGCGCGGCTTTTGGCCGAGCCCGCGCCTCCCGAGATCCTCATGCCGGTCGAGGGCGCCCGCGTGAGGAGCGTCGCCGATACCTGGGGCGGCGCGCGTCCCGACGGACGCAGCCACGAGGGCCAGGACATCTTCGCTGCGCGCGGCACGCCGATACGGCCCGCCGCCCGCGGCTACATCGTCCGGGTCGGAGAGAACACGCTCGGCGGGAAGGTCGTGTTCATCCTCGGCTCGGGCGCCCGCGGCTATTACTACGCGCATCTCGACGGCTTCGGCCCTGCAGCCACGATCGGCAGCTTCGTCGAGACCGAGGACGTCATCGGGTACGTGGGGAATACGGGGAATGCGGAGCGTACGAGCCCGCACCTCCATTTCGGGGTGTACCAGGACGGGGAGCCGGTCAATCCGCTTCCGCTCCTTATTGATCGCTCGCCACCCTAAGGAGTATCGCCGTTCGGAGTACCAATTCCATCTATACGCACGTTCTCCCGAGCATTCCGTAGCATTCAACGTATTTGGACGCGATAATAGAGCCATGGATACCCCGCGTTTCTATGCGGCCGACGAATCCGCGCTCAAGGCGCGGTTCAGTACGGGCGAGCATGGGCTCTCGACTGCAGAGGCCACGAAGCGCCTCGCCGCCCAGGGCGCCAACGCGCTCCCCGAGGCGCGCCCGGACGGTATCGGGGTCATCTTCCTGCGGCAGTTCGCAAGCCCCTTGATCTACGTGCTGCTTGGGGCCGCTGCGATCATCTTCGTCACCGGGCATCCGGTCGACGCGTACATCATCCTCGGCATCCTCGTCTTCAATGCGATCGTGGGCACCATCCAGGAAGGGAAGGCGCAGGATACGCTGCGGGCCCTGAAGTCGTTCGCTACCACGAGCGCGACCGTGCTTCGCGACGGCGTCGAGATGCTCGTGCCGGATACGGAGGTCGTCGCGGGCGATATCCTCATCCTCTCCGAGGGGGGAAAGGTCGCGGCCGACGCCCGCATCGTCCAGAGCCGGGGGCTCCGCGTCGATGAGTCGTCGCTGACCGGGGAATCGGAACCGGTCGAGAAATCATCCGCGCTCCTTGCGGACACGGACCTCACCTTGGGCGACCAGGTGAACATGGCCTTCAAGGGCACGAACGTGGTCGCAGGGTCGGGCCGCGCGCTCGTGGTCGCGACCGGCACCGATACCGCCCTCGGGAAG
>DASPKG010000044.1:0-6206 GCA_035628215.1 Minisyncoccota bacterium | reverse complement strand
CGTTCAGTCAGCGGGTTAAGGAGGGCAGCGCAGACTACCGGTACTTCCCGGAACCCGACCTCCCGAAGCTCGTGCTCTCGGAACTCTCCTGGCTTGCCGACATCCAGAGCTCGCTCCCCGAGCTGCCGGCGGAGAAGCGGGCGCGGTACGAAGGACTCGGCCTTAAGCCCGAGCATGCCGCGCAGTTCGCGGGATCGATCGAGGACAGCGCATTCTTCGATGCGGTGCTCGCGGAGAGCGGTGGTGCACCTGATCGCATTTCGATCGCCGCGAACTATCTCATCACCGACGTCGCCGGCGCGTACGATAACCTCACCCCGAAAGCGTTCGCGCAGCTCATCGCGCTCATCGCGGAGAACAAGATATCCTCGCGCGGCGCCAAGGACGCACTCGCGCTGCTGCGAGAGAAGGGCGGGGAGTCCGCGCTCCTGGTCGTCGAGGAGGCAGGGCTGCTCCAGGTGAGCGATACGGAGTCGCTCAGGAAGGCAGTGCAGGAGGTCCTCGCTGCGAACCCTGCGGTCGCCGAGGAGTACCGAGGCGGCAAGGAGAGCGTCCTCCAGTACCTCGTCGGCCAGGGCATGAAGGCAACCAAGGGGGCCGGCAACCCAACGGTGCTGCGGGAGCTCATCATCGAGGAGCTCGGGAAGTAGCGAATGGCCCCGAGGTACGGGGCCATTCACTTTTCTACCGGTCTGTGCAAAAGCTATTTCATACGAGACGAGAAAAGCTTATACTCACAGCATGGATGAACTCACTATTGGCGACAAGATCTACATCTCGTCAAAGCAAGCGGCCAAGATCACCGGATACGCCAAGGATTATGTAGGCCAGCTCTGCCGAGAAGGACGCGTGGATGCGAAGCTCGTGGGCCGGAACTGGTACGTGCTTGAATCCTCGATCCGGGAGCATCGTTTCGGTAAGGAAACGCTCGCAGATGTGCCTCAAGCGAGCCACGTAGAGGAGAGGATAAGCCCCGTGAGCGCTTGGGAGGCACCCCGATACGCTCCAATGGAGGATGAGCCAGCTATCCCGCCCCTGGAGGCCATTAAACCGGCTCCTGCTGTCGAGGATTCGGCTGAAGCAGTCGCGCTCATGCAGGATGCCTGGAAGGAGTGGTTCGCTTCCCGTGAACAGATGCAGGCGGAGCAGGAGGCAGTCATTGAAGAAGCGACCCCTGAGCCGATCATCGAGGAGCCTACGAAAGCGTATCGGGAAGAGGAAGTCAGCGAAGAGGAGCCTGTTCGGGTATCCGACATACCTAGCAACTACAGCGTAGAAAAAGTTTCACAGGATTTCGAGGACGAGGAGCGAATCATCAATATGATCCGCATGGAAAGGGAAGTCGAGCACGAACCGGAGATCCCGCACGAGCCCGTGATGATCTCGCGTACGCGCATGACGCCCGAGCCCGTATACGAAGCACCGCGTCCGCGTGCGCAGGGAAGTGTCATCGATCTCTCCCGCGCGCACCAGGAGGCGTATACAGCCCCACAGAGGCCAATAGCACGTCCCACGCAGGTTCAGCGGCAGCACAAGACACGCACAATGCTCACTGCGCAGGCGCTTATGCTCTCAATTGCAGGCCTCTCAATACTCGCGGCAGTCATTGGGAGCGGCGCACTCGATAACGCGCTTGCCTCACAGGGAATTGAGAGTAGCCTACGAGGAGCGATATTCGACACTCTTCGTGGCGAGAGCACGCTTAAAAAGTAAGAGTTTATCTATATTTCTCGTCTCGCCAAGACGAGTCTCATAACAGGAAAAGTCTCCGTTGATGCGGAGATTTTTCGCATCCTCGACGTTCA
This sequence comes from Minisyncoccota bacterium, assembly GCA_035628215.1. GTDB lineage: Bacteria > Patescibacteriota > Minisyncoccia > Phycocordibacterales > Phycocordibacteraceae > C7867-001. Next base: position 4,401 of record DASPKG010000044.1, on the reverse strand, counting down.
CGAGCAATTTCAACGCACTTTCGCACGTGAGCCGTGCACGCTGACTGCACGATAGCGGCTCTCTGAGAATCAAAACGCGTCACGAGCCATTTTGAGCCTCACGTAGTGTCCTGCGCGAGACTCTCTTTTTCATCTCTATCACCCCTTCGCCATCATTCTGCGCATGACCCTCAGCCGCGGATTTTTTTGATCATCGCGGAGAGAAATTTCTCCGAGCCGCACTGAAAAAGCTCTTCAATGATATCCACAAAAATCTCTGCAGTATTTCCGATATCACAGATAAAATATAAGTAATTCGGATATCCGACATGTCTTCGCTCCTTCCAGACAATCTCATCTCCACCAAAGAGGCATCGGAATTTTCCGGGTACCATTCCGACTACCTCGCGCGCATGTGCCGCGCCGGAAAGATCGAGGGACGGCAGGTGGGACGCACCTGGCTCGTCTCGCGCGAATCCGTCGAGAAGTTCAAGCAGGAGCAGGAGGAGCGTAAGCGCGAACTCGCCGCATCGCTCTCGAAGGCGCGCGAAGCGGAATATCAGAAAGTCAAGAATCAGGACGTCAAGCCGGTCGAGGTACCGGCTGCGCCCATTGCCGAAGCAGCACCGGCGCCCGTCATCGAGGTAATTCCTGCATCGATTCCAGCGCCCGTGCACCCGACCATGGCGCCGGCGCGTGTCGAGCGCCCGCAGGCGCCCGTCAAGTCTCCGTACGCGCCGAGCGCCTTCGCGCACCAGGCGCTCGCGCTCTCCATCACGATCGCGGCGCTCTCGATCGGCACGCAGCTCGCCTCGACCGGCCTCTGGAACGAGGGCGCGCGGCTGGCGATCGCCTCCGTCGAGTCCGCGCATGTGCTCGGCAAGTCCGCGTACCTCGCGGCGCTCGAGAGGACCGGCGCAGGCCTCTTCGCGTTCGGGACCGCGACCCGCGATCTTGCGATCAACACGGATGCGGTCACCGCGTTCCGCGCGCCAGGCGAGTTCGTCGTCGCGTCGGTCGATGCCATTCTCGATGGGTACGCCTTCGGTACCTTCCGCTTTGCAGAGAAGGCGCCCGAGCTCCCGAAGTACGCGGTCGAGTCCACGCGCGCGCTCGGCACTGCGATCTCTTCGATGCTCGCGACCGGCATCGTCACGACGCCCGATGTGTACGAGCACGCGACGAACGAGGCAGCGCTCGCCACCGTCGAGGCCGCCGAGGGCGTCATCGCGTTCACTGATACCGCGACCCGCGCCGCCTCGATCGCGCTTGCTCCCGCAGACGACGTCCTCGAGGGCGCGGGAGGTACCGCGACGCAGTCGGCGTCCGCGGTCGCGACCTTCTCGCCGGACGCGGCTGCAGGAGTGCGCGACTGGTTCCTCGGGCGCGCCGAGCACCTCGCGCGCAGCACCTACGGCACCTTCTCGATCTTCTACGACTGGGCGGGCTACGCGGTCGCATCGATCATGGACCCGTACACGAACCGGTTCCCGATCGTCATGGTCGACTACCCGCGCGCAGGCGGCACGACCGCAACGAGCATCGTGAACCGCATCGGCACCACGACCATCATCCAGAACTACCACCAGACCGCAGGCGAGGGCGCCTCGGTCGCGTACGTGGATATGTGGGTGGCGCGCCTGCAGCGGGCGATCGATACGAACTTCGAGAACATCAACGATAACGGGACCTCAGGCGGCGGCATCACGGAGGTCTCGGGCGACATCGACGTCACGTCGATCACCGTCACCGGTAACGGTACCTTCGGTGGCAACGTAACCATCACCGGTACCTTGTCCGCTGGTTCGCTTGCGGTCGGCTCGCTCTCGACGGGGCTCCCGATCGAAGCGCCCTACTTCAGCGCCACCTCGACGTCGGCCACCTCCACCTTCCTCGGCGGCTTCTACGCGAAGCGCGTGGAAGCCGGTGACTACCTCGCGGGTCCCTACATCCTCGCGACCTCGACCACTGCGACCTCCGTCTTCTCCGGGAACATCGCAGCCAACGGCAACACGACGATCGGGGACGCCTCGAGCGATACGCTGACCGTGAACGCCTCGATCGCCTCCTCGCTCATCCCGTCTGCGGCTGCCACCTACGACCTCGGCTCCATCACGAGCCCCTGGCGCACGCTCTTCGCGGAGAGCGCCTCCACGACCTACGCGACCTCGACGAGCTTCGCGACCACCAACTTCCGCCTCGGCGGCTCGCTCTTCACCTCGCTCCTTGGCAACGGCCTCACGAACTCAGGCGGCATTCTCGCCGTCTCGACCACCAGCCTCGCCTCGGGCTTCTTCCTGAACGGCGGGAACTCCTTCGGGGCGACGGGGGTCATCGGCACCAACGACGCGCAGGCGCTCCAGCTCGAAACCAATAACCTCCCGCGCATCACCATCGACTCGTCGGGGAACGTGGGCGTCGGCACCTCGACCCCGGGCTCTCTCTTCTCGATTGCGAACATTGCGAACTTCACCGCTGCCACGACCTCCTTCTACTCCACGGGCGGCATTAACCTTGCGGGCGGCTGCTTTGCGGTGAACGGCACCTGTCTTGGAAGTGGTTCGGGCTCGGGCACGGTGAATTCCGGCACGGCCGGGCAGATCGCCTACTACGACGCCAATGGCACCGCGGTCTCGGGCACCTCGAGCATCTTCGTCGCGCCGAGCGGCAACGTGGGCATCGGCACGACAAGCCCCTATGCACGGCTCTCAGTCGTCGGGCAGGCGGTGGCGGAATACTTCACCGCGACCTCCACCACTGCGACCTCGACCTTCCCGCTCGCGGACATCACGAACGCGCTTCGCTTCGCGGGCGACTACTTCACCGATCTTACCGGCACAGGTCTCCAGAACGTTGGTGGCGCGCTCTCCATCAATGCGACCGGCGATTGGACCGGCACGTTCGATGGCCAGGAGGGTAGCTACTATCTCGCGAACTCCTTCAGCACGTCTTCCGCACAGTTCTTCGTGAATGGCTCGACCACCATCCCGAAGACCTATACCGCAAATACCTTCACCGGCTCGCAGGTATTCAGTGGTGGGGTGACCATCGGCACGCTCAATGGCCCCTTGCAGGCAAACGCAGGCGTCGTCTCGGCGACCACGTCGATCGGCGTCCTGTACGGCGGCACCGGCCTTACCACCGCGCCGAGCTATGGCAACATCCTCGTCGGTAACTCGTCAGGCGGCTATACGCTTACTGCGACTTCTTCGCTTGGGCTTGCAACCGCGTTTACGACTACGTACCCGATTCAGAATACGAACAATGTTCTTTCGCTCGCGTTCGGGACGACAAGCAACAACACCTGGTCGGGCACGAACAACTTTATCGGCAACGTGGGAATCGGCTCCTCCTCGCCGTTTGCACGGCTCTCTGTCCATGCCAATGCCGACGAAACCGCCACGACGCTCTTCGCGATCGGCTCGTCGACGGCAAGCGCGACAACCACTCTCTTCTCGGTAAGCAATCAAGGACTCACCACGCTGCAGGTCGCCAATAGCGGCGGCGAGGCGAACCTCCTTAGTCTCTATAACAGCAGTAACGGTTCGACGAATTCCGGCAGCAACCTCAGCTTCCGGACAACGAACAGTAACGGTGCTGCAGTGAATACCGCACGAATTGCGTCCATTCTCACGACGGCAACGGCAGGATCAGAAGATTCCACGCTCGTCTTCCGCACCATTGTCGACGGCGGACTTACCGAACGTGTACGCATCCATTCGGACGGGAATATTGGTATCGGCACGACCTCGCCCTACGCCAAACTCTCGGTCGTCGGCCAGACCGTTTCCGAATACTTCACCGCCACCTCGACGACCGCCACCTCGACCTTCCCGAACCTCGCGCTCACGAACCTCCTCTTCGGCAGCGACTATGTCACGGACCTCACGGGCTCCGGCCTCTCGATTTCAAACGGTGCGCTCACCATCGGCACGGTCGGGCAGGCGAACGGCGGCACGGGCTTCACTACCTACACCGCCGGCGACATTCTCTATGCGGACGGTAGTGGCAATCTCGCGAAGCTCCCGATCGGCGGCAACGGAACGGTGCTCAAGGTCGCCGCAGGACTTCCGTCCTGGGGCACCGATCTCACTTCGGGCGGCGGCGGCGGGGCAGGCGCGTGGGCAACGACCACCGACAGCCTCGCGGTCTATCCGACCGACACCACGGACGTGATTATCATCGGGACCAACGCAACCACGACCTCAACGAGCATCTTCGAGGTCTCCGGCCGCTCCTACTTCTCGAGCACGGTCAGCGTTGCATCGACCTCCCCGTGGGGCCTCCTCTCGGTGAATCCGAACGGCATCACAGGTCCGGCGTTCGTGGTCGGTTCCTCGACCGGCACCAACTTCATCGTGACCGACGGCGGTCGCGTGGGCATCGGCACAACCGCACCCGCCGCGCTCCTTGGGGTCGCAG
>DASPKG010000043.1:0-11488 GCA_035628215.1 Minisyncoccota bacterium | reverse complement strand
GCAACGAGGCGCTTCTTGGTCTCCTCATTGACCTTGGTCACGATGTAGCCGGCGAAGTAGACGACCTTCTCAAGGTCCGCGGACGGCACGCCCATGATGGTCGCCATGCGGCTCGGCATACTGCGCAGGAACCAGATGTGGGCGACCGGGGTGACGAGCTCGATGTGGCCCATGCGTTCGCGGCGCACGATGGAACGCGTGATCTCGACGCCGCACTTGTCGCAGATGATGCCCTTGTAGCGGATGCCCTTGTACTTGCCGCAGTAGCATTCGTAGTCGCGCTCGGGGCCGAAGATCTTCTCGTCGAAGAGCCCGTGCTTCTCGGAGCGCTGGGTGCGGTAGTTGATGGTCTCGGGCTTGGTGATCTCGCCGCGCGACCACTCGAGGATGCGCTCAGGGGACGCGAGCGAAAGCCGGAGCGCGTTCCAGTCCTGCCCTCGCGAGATCTGCGGACGCTTGTTGAAGTTGCTAGGTGCCATGGGTGACATAGTCGTAGGGTTAGGCGTCGAGATCTGCGTCGGCGAGCGGCTCGACATCGAGCGCAAGACCACGGATCTGGTTGGTAAGCACCGAGAAGGAGGCCGGGGTACCTGCGTGGCTGACCGGCTCGCCCTTCACGATGGCATCGAAGGTCGCGGAGCGTCCCTGGATGTCGTCTGACTTGATGGTGAGCATCTCGCGCAGCGTATAGGCAGAGCCATAGCCAAGCAGCGCCCACACTTCCATTTCCCCGAAGCGCTGACCGCCGTTCTGCGCCTTACCACCGAGCGGCTGCTGGGTGATGAGCGAGTACGGACCGATGGAGCGCATGTGGATCTTGTCCTCCACCATGTGATGGAGCTTCAGGATGTACATGTAGCCCACCGAGACCGCCTGGGCGAACGCTTCGCCCGAGCGGCCGTCGTAGAGCTGCATCTTGCCGGAGCGGTCGAAGCCCGCCTTCTCGAGCTCGTCGCGGATCTCGTCGGCCGAGGCTCCCGCAAACGGCGGGACGATGGCCTGGTACCCGAGGGTGTGAGCCGCAAGCCCGAGGTGGAGCTCGAGGATCTGCCCGAGGTTCATGCGGCTCGGCACGCCAAGCGGGGTGAGGATGATGTCGACCGGATTGCCGTCCTTGTCGTAGGGCATGTCCTCGACCGGAAGCACGCGGGAGATCACGCCCTTGTTGCCGTGGCGGCCGGCGAGCTTGTCGCCCACCGACACGTTACGGACCTGCGCGACCGTCACCACGATCTTCTTAATGATGCCGCTCTCGAGCTGGTCGCCCTTCTCGCGGGAGAAGACCCGGACCCCGATCACGCGGCCGCGCTTCCCGCCCTCCATGCGAAGCGAGGTGTCCTTCACGTCTTTCGCCTTGTCGCCGAAGATCGAGCGGAGAAGGCGCTCTTCGGGGGTGAGCTGGGTCTCGCCCTTGGGCGTCACCTTACCGACGAGGATGTCGCCGGGGCGCACCTCGGCACCGATGCGCACCACGCCCTCTTCGTCGAGGTTCTTGAGGCGCAGTTCGCCGACGTTCGGGATGTCGTGGGTGGTGACTTCGGGACCGAGCTTGGTGTCACGCACGGCCGCTTCGAAGTCCTCGATATGCACGGTAGTAAATTTGGACTGCTCGACGAGGCGCTCCGAGACGATGATGGCGTCCTCGTAGTTGGCGCCCGACCAGCTCATGAAGGCCACGCGGACATTCTGTCCGAGCGCCATCTGGCCCTGGTCCGAGCTCGAGGCATCGGCCAAGACCTCGCCCTTCTTCACCTTGTCTCCCGTGCGCACGATGGGGCGCTGGCTGAAGGCCGAGTTCTGGTTGGTCTGGGTGAGGCCCTGGAGCTTGTACTCGTGGGGTTTACCGTTTGCGGGCGTCACGACGATGCGGTTCGCGTCCGCGTACGTCACTTCGCCGGACTCCTCCGCTACCACGAGGCGGCCGGTATTGCGGGCTGCATGCTCTTCGATGCCGGTCGCGACCAAGGGCGCCTCCGGAACGAGGACCGGGGTCGCCTGCTTCTGCATGTTCGAGCCCATGAGCGCGCGGTTGGCGTCGTCGTGGTCCACGAACGGGATCATCGCGGTCGCTGCCGAGAACATCTGGTAGGTCGAGGCGTCGATGTACTGGATCTCCTCGCGGTGCACGACGGCCGGTTCGCCGCCGCGGCGCGCCTCGATGGTGTCCGGGATAATGCGTCCCTTCTCGTCCACCGGCGTGGCGCCATGCGCGATGACGTACTCCTCCTCATCGAGCGCGTTCAGGTACTCCACCTTGTCGGTGACCATGCCCTTCTCGACCTTCGCGTACGGGGTCTCGAGCACGCCGAACTCGTTCGTGCGGGCATGCAGCGCCATGCGCAGGATGAGGCCGATATTCGCGCCTTCCGGCGTGTGGATGGGGCAAAGGCGGCCGTAGTGGGACGGATGCACGTCGCGGACCTCAAAGCCGGCGCGCTCGCGGGTGAGACCGCCGGGCCCGAGCGCCGAGAGCGTGCGCATATTCTCGAGCTCCGCGAGGATGTTCTGCTGGTCCATGAACTGCGAGAGCTGGTTGGCGGTGAAGAACTCGCGGATGGACGCCTGCAAGGGGCGCGGGTTCACGAAGGCCATCGGGAGCGAGGTCTCGCTCTCGATCGTGGACATGCGGTCCTGGATGTTGCGCTTCATGCGCGACATACCGACGCGCATGCGGGCCTGCAGCAATTCGCCCACGAACCGCACGCGGCGGAAGCCAAGGTGATCGATGTCGTCGGGACGTGCGTCGGGAGCGACGTTCAGGCGCGCGATCTCGGCGACAATGCGGACGAGATCCTCGAGCCCAAGCGCGCGCTTCTCCAAGGACTTCTTGTCCGTCGGGAGATTGAAGCGGGCGTTCAGGCGATGGCGCCCGACCTTCGAGAGGTCGTAGCGCTCGGGAGCGAACAAGGCATTCACGTACTGCTTCGCGTTGTCCGGCGTCGCGAGGTCCCCATCGCGCATGCGGCGATGGATCTCGACATAGGCGTCGTCGAGGTTCTCGACGGTGTCATGCGCCAAGGTGGCCTTGACGGCCGCGATCGCGGTCTCGTCGCCCTTGAAATGCTTCAGGAGGTCATCGCGAAGGCCCCCACCGAAGACGGAGAGGAGGTTGGTGACCGGGAACTTGCGCTTGCGGTCGATCTTCACGTAAATCGCGCCATCGGCGTCCGACTCGATCTCGATCCAGACGCCGCGGGCGGGGATCAATTTAGCGCCGAACCACTGCTTGCCCTTGATGTCTTCGGAGACAAAGAACGCGCCGAAGGAACGCGCGAGCTGGGGAACGATCGCGCGCTCGACACCCGAGACGATGAACGAGCCGTGCGGCGTCATCATCGGGATGTCGGCGAGGAAGATCTCCTGCGTCTTCTCGGTGCCAAGCGTCTTGTTGAGGAGCGTGACGGTGAGCTTCACCGGCGCCTCGTAGGTGCGCATGTTCTCGCGCGCTTCCTCCTCGGTGCCCTTCGGGTCCCCGACCTCGAAGCCCTCGAATCGGAGCTCGAACTTCTTGCCTGAATAATCCGGGATGGGCGAGAACTCCTTGAAGAGCTCGCCGAGCCCGTCCTTGAGTAGCCAATCGAACGACGAGCGCTGATGGCCGACGAGGTCCGGGAACTCCACCCTCGGTGCCTTGTACGCGCTGAACGTCTTTGCCGTGAGCTTCTTTTGCATGCTGCGCGGTTCTTATGGCGTCCCTAGAAAACGGCAAACGGGCTCGTGGACACACCACGAGCCGCGTCTCTCGTTTTCCGAGACGCAGTTTGTAAATCGCCCTCTGTACTCCTTAGCCCAGCCTCCCCCAGCCGTTACTCATTCGTGAGGCCATCATACTCCTGCCCACTCCAGGGCGCAAGCGCAGGTGGGGAAAAGAATGGATGAAGGCGGCCCCCGTTCTGGTGGCCGCCCTCCGTAATGAGCTTAGTAGTTCCTCCATTCTAGAGGTATTCGATCCGGCGATCGGCAGCGGAGACGGATACGCCCCCATTGCCGCGCTTCCGGTCCGGGAAGGAGCCGTTGATCTCGATCACGCGTTTGGTCTTCCACCGCCGCGCGGACTTCGGCCGCCGGCGACGGCTGAACTCAGGCTGCTTCGCCAGCACGACCAGCACACCGAGCAGTAAGAATGCGCTGACGTAGGCACCCCATCCCCAGTTGGCGGAGATGAACGCCACCATGTCGATATGCGGATCTCGTTGCACTCCCGTCATACCTCTCCCCTCGCTAAGAACGTGTCTGATGCGCCAAGGCGACACCAGACTGCGAATTATTAAGCCTCGCTCGTGCTCTCGTCAAATCGGATATGCACAAACGAAAAGCGGGCGGTCTTTGAGAAGACCGCCCGCCGCGTTCCGGGGATCGGAACTTAGGGGTGCGCCAGCATGCGCGCGAGCCGCTTGCGCCAGAGGCTCCGCCGTTTCGGCGGCAGCCCGTGCATCGGCCGCGCTTCCACACGAACGCCAGGCTCGAGCGGAACCGGGTCGCTTGCGCAGTCCGGCTGGATGTCCCGCGCCGGGTCGGTCCTCATGTAGTACACGAGGAGCGCGACGCCGGCGACGACGTAGCCGCTCAAGAGGCCGCCGAAGACCGCGAGACCCTCGTGCTTGCCGAGCAGCTCGGCCGCCAGAAGCGGCACGAACAGGATGACGGGAGCGAACGCGATCGCCGTCTTCCCGGTGAACTTCGTCTCGAGCCCGTACCAGAGCGCGAACGCGCCGAACAGGAAGACGAAGAAGCCGAAGTAGGCGAACGGCCACTCCTGAGCGAAATACGACATTGCCAAGGTTCCCTTGTACCTGAGCACCCCAACGTGCCAGGCTTCGGCCAGTACTATATCACTATCGTATATAAAAGTCAATATCCCGACCGTGGGGATATTGATGGCTTATTTCGTCTTCGCCTTCTTGCTCCGGTGCGCGTCGATCTTCGCGTGGTGGCCGGTCAGGAGCACCTTCGGCACCCGGTACACCTTCCCTTCCCATTCGATGATCTCGGGACGGGTGTATACGTCAGGCGATGCGATCCTCCGCTCCTCCACCGATTCGTCCTTCCCGAGGACGCCAGGGAGGCGCCGCGTGATCGCATCCACCATCGCGAGCGCGGGAACTTCCCCGCCCGTGTACACCGCCTCGCCGACCGCGTACTCCTTCACGGGCGCGAGCGTCTTGAGCATCGCCTTCGCGCGCGCGTCGATACCCTCGTACCGTCCGCAGACAAATGTGATGCGATCGAACTTCGCAAGCGCGTCCGCGTCCTTGTTCGTGAACTGCTTCGCCGAGGGCGAGAAGCAGACGATGACGGACTTCCCCGTCCCGCGCCCGAGCGCCTTCTTCACCGCTTTCACGACCGGGAGCGCGGACATGACCATGCCGGGCCCCCCGCCGTACGGGCGCTCGTCCACCTTCCCCCAGCGGTTTTTCACAAAGGTGCGCGGCGACTGGTACGCCACGCTGATCTTCTTCTCCTTGCGGGCGCGCCCGAGTATCGACGCATTCAAATATGCATCGCAGGCTTCCGAGAAGAGGGTGATGAGGTGGAATTTAAGCATTCGTCTTCTGTAAATAAGCTTCGATCATTCTAATATCCTCGAGGTCCTTCGGTCGGCCATTGATCCGCTTCCAGTAGATGAGTTCATCGAGACGCATGAATGCGAGTCCCTCAATGAGCTCGGCTTTCGGGATGATTTCCGCAGCGGGCGTGTAGTGGCCGTTCTCAAGGCTGAGGTCCGTATACACTTCGAAATACCCGTGCTTGAGACGCTCGCGGTTCCATTTCTCCTTGAACGGGAGATCGACCTGCCAGCCGCGCGATTTGAGTTCCTCGAATACCTCCGGGGTCACGACGATATCGATATCGTCACTCGTACGAATACCCTTCACATCCAGGCACGACCCGCCGGCAACGATGTAGGTCCCGAGCGGAAGATTGAGCGCACGTACTTCCGCGAGATGATCCACCATGCGTTAGAGCTCACCGACTACGTCGTCGAGCGAACGATCGCCATCGCGCTTGCCGCCCACCGGCTCGTTGATCTTGAGGTTCACGCGCGCGTTGTGCTTCATGCCGACGACCCGAAGCAGCGTGCGCAGCGCCTTCGCGATGTTGCCGTCGCGGCCGATGATCTTGCCCATGTCGTCCGGGTGCACCGTGAGGGTCAGGAGCACGCCCATCTCGTCGACGGTGCGGGTGATGACGACGGCGTCCGGGTTATCGACGAGCGCCTTGATGACGTAGTCGAGGAATGCGTGGTCCATTTCCATAGCAGGGGTGCAGTTAGATACAGAATATCAGAAAAGACGGATGAAGGACGGGAGAAGCCCGAGCGGACTGCTTACGCAGCCGGGGTCTCCTCGTTCTTCGCGTCCTCGGCGATCGTCTCCTCGACGGCCCCGGGGGCGTCGAGGACTTCAGCGACCGCGACCTCCTCGCCGGTCTCCTCGACAACGGCGGTTGCCTCCTCGGCTACTGGAGCGGGAGCTGCGGCTTCAGCCGACTGCTCCTTCACGATGCGGGTCTTCTTGGGAAGGACGTTCACCTTCTTTCCTTCGATGATGCCCTTGGCGATGAGGAGGTTCGAAAGGGACGGCGAAAGCTGTGCGCCCTTGCGCACCCACTCCTTGATGCGGTCCCCGTCCACGCTCATGGCCTTGGTCTTCGGGTTGTAGGTGCCGACGAGGTCGACGTACTTGCCGGCCTTGGGTCCTGCGGTCTTTTCGAGCACGGCCATGCGAAAGGCCGGGTCGTTCTTGCGGCCAATGCGCTGGAATCGGATCATCAACATAGTGGCTGGAACTGTAACAGAAAGGCTAAAACGGGTCAATGAAAAGAAAATGCGGCGGGCCAGAGGATGGGCCCGCCGCACCTTTGGGAGGCCCTCATGATGGTCGAGGGCCAGGGGTAGTACGGTCTCAGGATTGTGGCACCAACCGGTGCACCTCAACACTATACCAGAAACGCCCGGGCATGTGCCGGGCGGGCGCTCTCGCGGGCCGGGGCCCGCGAGAGGCTTGGAGCCATACCAAGGAGTTCGGGCGTCATCGCGACGGCCAGCGCCTTCCCTGCTGGAATATAGGACCAGGTCGAGCGCTGTGGAATGTATAGCATAAAAATACAGCGGTCCCGAAGCCCTAGAGATCGCTGTAGTTCAGGGTTCCTCCTTCTCTTTCCTATCGCTTCGCAGGCATCCGGGAGAGTGGGAGGCTTTCTCGAGCATAGGCCTGGCTCGCTAAAGGCGGGATGAAAAAGACGGCCCCGAAGGGCCGCCGAAGTTGGGGGGGGTTGGGGTGCAGCGGACATGCTGCACCGTTAAGCATAGCAGTGAAAAGAGTCTCTAATGCGCGTCAGGGGATAAAAAGAATCCCGGCCATCACCACAGCCGGGACCAAATCCAGATCGAGAAGCCGCTCAGACGACGTCCGCCCCGATATCCGTACGGTAGAACCTGCCGTCGAAGTTGAATCCTTCGATCTGGCGGTACACCGCTTCGCGAGCTTCGGCGAAGGTGGCGCCACCGGCGACCACGGTCGCGATGCGGCCGCCTGTCGTGTAGAGCATGCCGTCATCGCGCAGTTCGGCTCCGGCGATGAAGACGGGCGAGTCATCCTGCCGGATGGGCACGCCGGTCTTGTACTTGCCGGGATACCCTTCCATCGCGAGCGTGACGCCGATCATGACGTCCTCGCTCACCTGAAGCGGCGGGAGGTCGGCGAGGCCGCCTTCCGTACGCGTCGCGAGCAGGTACGGGACGAGGTCGGACTCGATGCGCGGCAGCACCACCTGCGTCTCGGGGTCGCCGAAGCGCACGTTGTACTCGAGGAGCATCGGCCCTTCTTCGGTCAGCATGATGCCGGCGTAGAGGAGCCCATGGAAAGGCGTCCCGCGCTTATGCATCGCGCGCAGCGTCGGGAGGATGATCTCCTCCTTGATGCGCTCGAGCAGGGCCTCATCGACGTCCGGCACGGGCGATATGGCGCCCATGCCGCCCGTATTCGGGCCCGTGTCCCCGTCGCCGACGCGCTTGTAGTCGCGCGCCGGCGGCAGCAGGACCGCGTTCACCCCATCGCAGAGCGCCATGACCGAGCACTCGCGGCCCGAGAGCCGCTTCTCGATGACGATCGTGCTGCCCGCGTCGCCGTGGATGCGCTTCTGGAGCATGTCGAACGCCGCATCGATCGCCTCCTTGTGCGAGTCAGCGACGACGACGCCCTTGCCGGCGCACAGCCCGCTCGCTTTCACGACCGGCGGCTCGGCAAGGCTCTGGATGTAGAGCCCGGCCTCGCCGACGTTCTCATGGACCTCGAACGGCGCGGTCGGGATGCCTTCTTCGGCGCAGAGCAGCTTCGTGAAGGCCTTGCTCGTCTCGAGGATGGACGCCGCTTGGGTCGGTCCGAATGCGGCGATGCCATGCCGCGCGAGGAAGTCCACCACGCCCGCGGAAAGCGGTGCCTCGGGCCCGACCACGACGAGGTCGACGCCCTCGGTGCGGCAGACGTATTCCAGCACGTCGTGCTGGTAGGTCTTGAAGCGGCGGCGATCGCAGTCATCGATGCCGCCGTTGCCGGGCGCGCAGAGCACCCGCTTGACGCTGGGGCTCTCGCTGTTGAAGCCGTAGAGCGCGTGCTCGCGGGCGCCCTCCCCGAGCACGAGGATGATGAGGTTGTCAGTGGGCATTTCCGAATCCTTTCGTCTCGGAGGTTCCAGTCCGGGGTATTCATAGCATATACAGCCGTATCTGCTACAGTCTTAGGGAAATGGCCGAGAAGCAGGAAACGTACGAAGGACCGATCACGATCACGCGGACCGGCAAGGGATTCTTCACCTACGATCCCGAGAAGCCCGACATCTACATCCCGCCCGAGAATCTCTCGGGGGCCTTCCCCAACGATACGGTCCGGGTGGAGACCGCGGGCTTCGAGTTCGACCCCAAGACCCGCGAGAAGCGCGCCATCGGGAAGGTGGTGGAGGTCATCCAGCGTTCCCGCGAGACCTTCGTCGGTACCCTCTTCCAGAACAAGGAGGAGAATCTCGTCATGCTCCAGCCGGACTGGAAGAAGATGTACGTGCCCTTCGTGGTGAAGGGCGAGTCCCTGCCCTTGGGGCACAAGGTCCTCATCCGCTTCAAAGGATGGGCGGCCACGCAGCCCTATCCGTGGGGACAGCTCGAGGAGATCATCGGACCTGCCGGCGAGCACGAGACCGAGATGCGCGCGCTCGCCCTCTCGAGCGGATTCCGCTCGGACTTCCCTCCCGGCGTGCAGGAGGAGGCGAAGAAGCTCGAGGTCGAAGGCAAAGCGCTCATCGAAGCTGAGGCCGCTGCAGCGATCAAGGACGACCGCACGAAGAGGGGCCGCCACGACTTCCGCGGCGTCACCACCTTCACCATCGATCCCTACGATGCGAAGGACTTCGATGATGCCCTTTCCGTAAAGAAGCTCGACAACGGCAACGTCGAAGTCGGCATCCACATCGCCGACGTCTCCTACTTCGTGCGTCCCGGCACGTCTATCGATACCGAGGCGAGGAAGCGCGCGACCTCGGTCTACCTCGTCGACCGCACCATTCCCATGCTTCCCGAGGTCCTCTCGAGCAATTACTGCTCCCTCAACCCCAACGAGGACCGGCTCGCGGTCTCGGCCGTCTTCGAGCTCGATGCACAAGCGGGCATCATCTCTCGCTGGTTCGGCGAGACCGTCATCCATTCCGACAAGCGCTTCACGTACGAAGAGGCGCAGGAGGTGCTCGACAACCAGGACGGCATCTTCCTCGAAGAGCTCAACATCCTGAAGGGCCTTGCCGACCAGATCCGGGATCGACGCACCAAGAAGGGTGCGATTGCCTTCGATACGCCTGAGGTGAAGATCAAGCTCGATGAGACCGGCAAGCCGATCGCCGTCATGCTCAAGGAGCGCCGGGACACGAACCTCCTCATCGAGGACTTCATGCTGCTCGCCAACGAGGCAGTCGCGGAGATGCTCGCCGAAGCCACGAAGAAGGCGAATATCACGAACTCCGTCATCTACCGCATCCACGACAACCCGGACCCGGATCGCATCGAGAACCTCGCCGCCTTCCTCAAGGTCATGGGCTACGACCTCGCGATGCATGCGGGGCACGTGAAGGGCACCGACATCAACCAGCTCCTCGAGAAGGTCGCGGGCACGCCCGAGGAGTACCTCATCAAGACGGCGACGCTCCGCTCCATGGCGAAGGCCGTCTACACCACGAAGAACGCGGGGCATTTCGGGCTCGCCTTTAAGTACTATACGCACTTCACCTCCCCTATACGCCGGTACCCCGATCTCCTCATCCACCGCCTCGTGAAGCACTACACCAACGATGGTACCTTCAGCCCGCAACAGGTCGCCGAGCTCGACCAGCTCGCCTTCCACTCCTCCGAGCGCGAGGCGGCAGCGGTCGAAGCCGAGCGCGACTCCATCAAGATGAAGCAGGTGGAATTCCTCGCGGAGCGCATCGGCGAGGAGTTCGACGCGGTCATCTCCGGCGTCTCGGACCGCGGCCTCTATGTGGAGCTCAACGAGACCCGCGCCGAAGGCATGATCCGCATCCGGGACATCGGCGACGACTATTTCATATACGACGAGAAGCGGTACCGCCTGGTGGGCGAACGCACGAAGACCGAGTACGCGCTCGGGGATCCCATCCGCGTGAAGCTCATGGACGCGCGGCTCGCCGAGCGGGAGCTCGATTTCGCGCTCGTGGCGAAGCAATAGCACCGCTACGGAGACCCTCGCAGGGAGCACGCTAGCTAGGGGTTGAGGATGCGCTGCACGGCAAGCGCATATGCCGCCTGCCGCAGCGTCACGCCGCGATCGAGCGCGAAGTCCGCGACATCGCGGTACGCATCGCGCATCGTCTCGTGCAGACGCGCTGCGACCTGCTCGCCCGTCCACGACTCCCCCGCCCGGTTCTGCAGCCATTCGAAGTACGAAACGGTCACGCCGCCCGCGTTCGCGAGCACGTCCGGGACGACGGCGACGTTGCGCCTGGCGAGGATATCGTCCGCCTCGGGGGTCACGGGGCCGTTCGCGATCTCGAGCACGATATCCGTCTTCACGTCCTCGACATTATCTGCCCGAACCTGCTCCTCTAAGGCGGCGGGCACCAGGATATCGCAGGGCGTCGTGATGACCGCCTCCGGCGAGCGCATCTCGGCATGCTCGTCCTCCTTCGCATTGCAGACCGAGCCATGGAGCTCCTTGGCATGCAGCGCCATCTCGACGTCGAGGCCCGCGGGGTTATGGATCGTGCCGTGGCTGTCCGCGATCGCGACGACCCTCCCGCCATCGCGCTCGATAAGCCGCGCCGCCTGGGCGCCCGCATTCCCCGCCCCTTGCACCGCAGCCCGCAGCTCTTGGAGCGAGCGATGCTGGTCCGCAAGGAGCGCGATCAGGACCGCGTGCGCGCCGTCTGCGGTCGCGGTATCGCGCCCGGCGCTCCCGCCCTTCTCCACGGGCTTTCCCGTGATGAACGC
>DASPKG010000042.1:0-17437 GCA_035628215.1 Minisyncoccota bacterium | reverse complement strand
CCGAGCGCATCGAGGAGGGCCAGGGTTTCCAAGCGGTCGTGGATTATGCGCATACCCCTGACTCCCTTGCCGCCCTCTATAGCGCGTACCCGGGCCGCAAGATCTGCGTCCTCGGCAACACGGGCGGCGGGCGCGATACCTGGAAGCGCCCGGAGATGGGCCGGATCGCGGACGAGGCCTGCGACGAGGTCATCCTCACGAACGAGGACCCTTACGATGAGGACCCGCGCGCGATCGTGGAGGCGATGGCGGCTGGCATGAAGCGGGCCCCGAAGATCATCATGGATCGGCGCGAGGCGATCGGCGCTGCGCTCTCGCTCGCTCGTCCAGGCGATGCCGTCCTCATCACCGGCAAGGGCACCGATCCCTACATCATGGAAGCCAACGGGAAGAAGACCCCCTGGAGCGATGCGGCCGTGGTGCGTGAGGAACTCAAGAAACTCGCGGGAGGAGCCTGATACCATATCTGCATGAGCGACGGCATCCTCTTCCTGGCCATCTTCCTCTTCTTCTTCCTCCTCTGGTTCGTCTCGGGCGGACCGACCAGGCCCATCTCGTTTGCCGGCCCCTATATCACCCCGATCACGGACGTGGACGATACCCAGTTCGCCTACGACAGCGACGAGCCCTTCTTCTCGCCGGACTTCAACCTCTTCGGCGGGACGAACCTGCAGGCAGGCGACGCATACGCGAACGCCTCCCCGCTGCGCGGCCAGGTAACGATATCGAGCGTGACCCCGGGGAGCAGTGCAAAGGACGAGTATGTCACCCTCCAGCTCTCGCAGAACGCGCCGGGGCCGGTCAGCATCTCCGGCTGGCGCCTCCGGAGCGATGCGACCTACAAGTCAGCAACTATTCCTGGGGGAACGGAGCTCCCGCGCCGCGGCATCAACCGCACGGACCCGATCGTGCTCCAGCCGGGAGACCGCGCGACCATCACGACCGGGGACTCCCCGATCGGCGTCTCCTTCCGGGAGAACCGCTGCGTGGGGTATTTCGGGACGAGCCAGAATTTCTCGCCCCACCTCTCGAGCGCCTGCCCGTCCCCGCTTGCGGAGTTCGAGCGCTACTACGAGGGTAACAAGCTCGCCGACGACTCCTGCTACAACTACCTCTCCGCCCTCCCGCAGTGCACGAACCCGCCGCATCGCGGCCGACCGCGGCTCACCAATCGCTGCGAGGAGTTCATCGACGAGTACCTCGATTACAACGGCTGCGTCGCTGCGCACCAGGGCGAGCAGGACTTCCGGAGCCAGGAATGGCGCATCTACCTCGAGCGCAATGCGAAGCTCTGGAAGCCGTCACGCGAGGCCGTCCGCCTCATCGACGCGCAAGGAATGACGGTAGATTTGTACACCTATTAGCGGTATAACGATTCCATTGCGCCCGTAGCTCAGTCGGTAGAGCAGCTCCCTTTTAAGGAGACGGTCCCTGGTTCGAGCCCAGGCGGGCGCACCGACTAGTTCGACTCGACGAGCGAGAGGAAGTGCTCGCTCGATTCGCAGGGGATGATGATGCCGCCCTCGCCGACGGTGCCGCGCGCCGACACTACCTGGCCCGGCTGGAGCGCATACACGTCCGCGATCTTCTCGCGAGCCGCGCAGGTGGGAAGGCCCATCGAAGGGACCGCGATGATCGCGCTCTCGCCGCCCGCCTGCCGGACGGTGATGACGTAGGGGCCGTCGACCGCCGCGTGCTCCGTGTTGATGAGCACGATGGTGCCGGTTACTTCCCCGTCCGTGCTGAAGAGGCTGCCAGTGCCCGGCATCTGCCGGTCCGAAGCGGATTCCGGATTGGGTTGGTATTGCGTCAGCACGTAGTAGAGCCCGGCGCCTACGAGCGTGAGGATGACGACGGCGATGAGTGTTTTATGCATAGAGTTCGATTATAGCCCGAGCGCAAAGCGCTCGAGGGCGAGTGGGAGCGGCAGATCCCTTCCTCGTGAATCCGAGAGGAGTTCGATGAGGGAGACGGAGAGCTGGCGGGCCTCGGTCGGGGTCCACGCCCTCCCGCCTTTCTGCATGAGGTCGCGGGCCTTCCAATGGAGGAGGCCGTGTATGGCTTCCGGCGCTTCGCCGTCGCGCATCGCTTTGACGATCTCCTTCCAGAGCAGGAGACGATCGCGTGCGGCAAGCGCGTTCACCAGCGCGCTGTTGAACCCGCGCTCCTTCTTCGCGACCGCATCGATCTTGAATGCCTTCTCGGCAGCCGCCTCGAGCTTCATCGCCCTCGAAGCGATGAGCCGGGGCGCGAGCACTGCGACCGGGTTCGGGGAATCCTTGAGTGCCGTGAGGTTTTCGAGCACGAGCTCGCCCGCCTCGCGCTCGGAGAAGGGATCATCGAGCAAGACGAGCGTCTTGGCGAAGAAGAGCCCCTGTGACGCGAGGGCATCGAGCAGAGATTCCCTCGTGAGCTGATCGGCGGTGAGGCGGAGGTACGCGGCGTCCGGCGCCTTGGCGCGCGCGGCCGCGACCCACTGGAAGGCCTTCGCGCGCACCTTATGGACATCCGAGCCGTGGAAGAGGTAGATCACCTCACTAGTATATAGAAGGAGGCGTCCCTTGCGGAACGCCTCGTTCCTATCGTGCCCGGTGACGGTGGATCAGGTGAGCGCGTGGATGGCGCTCCAGATGATGTAGGGGCTGAACCAGATGAGGAGCGAGAGGACGGCGGCGATGGCCCAACCCCGCGGCCGCGATCCTCTTGGCGCAGTGTCTTCCGTCAACGGAACGATCGAAGTATTGAACGCGAGCTCGGACATGTGCAACTCCCCGACTAACCATATTAAGTATGCTCCTCCGGTACTGAGCGGCCGAGCTTAGAGTGGGGACATCTCCCCCCAGTTCTTCCCGAGCTTCCCTTCCGCGATGATGGGCACGCCGTTCGCTTCCTGCCCGGGGAGCACCTCCTCCATGATCTGCTTGATGTCCGCGGCAAGCGCCTTCGCGTCCTCCTCCCGTATCTCGTACACGAGCTCGTCATGCACCTGGAGGATGAGACGCGCGTCGTCCTTCTTCCCGCGTTCATGCAGCATCCGGTCCACCTCCACCATCGCCTTCTTAATGATGTCCGCCTGCGTGCCCTGGATGGGCGCGTTGATCGCCATGCGCTCGGCCTGCGCGCGCACGTACGGCAGCGGAGATTTCATCTCCGGGAACTGGCGGCGCCTGCCGAACAGGGTCTCGGTGTATCCGTGCTTGCGCGCGAATCCGCGGGTTGACTCGAGGTACTTCGCGAGCGTATCGAAGGTCTGGAAGTAGTCATCGTGGAAGGCGTGCGCTTCGGAGAGCGGCACCCCGAGCTGGGCCTTCAGCGCATTCACGCCCATACCGTACAAAATGCCGAAGTTGATGACCTTCGCGCGGCGGCGCATCTCGGCGTCCACCAGCTCCGGCTCGACGTTGAACACCGCGGCCGCTACTTCGCGGTGCACGTCACGCCCCGACTTGAAGATCTCGATGAGCTTCTCGTCCTTGGAGAGGATGGCGGCGATCCGGAGCTCGATTTGGGAATAGTCGAGCGCGACCAGCACCGAGCCATCGCGTGCAATGAAGGCATTGCGGATCGCGCGGCCCTCCGGCGTCTTGATGGGGATGTTCTGGAGCCCCGGGTTCTGGCTCGCCATGCGGCCCGTGACGGCGCCCGTCTGGAGGAACTCCGCGTGCAGCCGGGACTCGCTATCCAAGAGGGGCGGGATCGCCTCGATATAGGTCCCGAGCAATTTCCCGAGGCTGCGGTACCGCAGAACCTCGTCCACGATCGGATGGAGGTCGCGGATCTTCTCGAGTTCGGATTCCTTCGTCGAGCGCTGGCCGCCCGCGGTCTTCTTCTGGCCCTTCACCACGAGCTGGAGCTCGTCGAAGAGGACGTCGCCGAGCTGCTTCGGGGAGGCGATGTTGAACTCGTGCCCGACCATCGCATAGATGCCCTGCTCGATCCCCTCGAGCTCGGCGCGGTATTTCTTCCTGAGGCTTTCCATGACCGCCGTATCGATCTTCACGCCGCACTCGCCCATCTCCCGGACGATGTCGATCAGGGGCCGCTCGATCTCGTCGTACACCTGCTTCAGGCGCCCGGTCTCCGCAAGGTTCTTCTCGAGGGTGGCGTACGCCTCATCGAAGTTCTTGGCCTTCGTGTACGCGAGGACGTCGTCCAGGGTCGGGTTGGTGAAGTCCGAGTGGAGGAGCCAGAGCATCACCTTCGCCTGCGCGAGCCGGTCGGAAGCGACCGACTCCTCGGCCGGCAGCTCCTCGTACTCCGCGCCCTGCTCGCCGAAGAGCGAGACCGCGCGGGGGCGGAGCGACCTGAACCCGAGCTCATCGAACAAGGCGAGCACCTTGGGGAGCGTGATGCACTCGTTCCAGTCTTTCTCCGGGAGGCGGTAGGCGATCGGGGCGTCGGTGCGTATCGTCGCGATCATCTTCGAGAAGAAGGCGTCCTCCTCGTGCTCCTTGAGGAGATTCACGATCCGCGGCTTGATGCCGGCGGCAAGGAGCGCTGCTTCGTCCTTCTTGAGTTTCTTGTACAGATCCTCCATGCTCCCGAACTTCTGCACGAGCTCGGTCGCGAGCTTCTCGCCGATGCCGGGCACCCCCTTGATGTTGTCCGAGGGGTCTCCTCGCAGGCCCTTGTAGTCCGGGATGAGTTCCGGCGGGAAGCCATAGCGCTCCTTCACGGCCTCTTCGTCGTAGAGGATAGTGTCGTTCAATCCCTTCTTTAGGGTATAGACCTGCACCCGCTTGCCGTCGATGAGCTGCATGGTATCCATGTCGCCCGACGCGATGATGATCTCGATATCCTGGTTCTTCTTCTCGAGCTTCACGATGGTGCCGAGGATGTCGTCGGCCTCGAACCCCTCGCGCTCGTAAATGGGAACCGAAAAAGCCTCGAACACGCGACGGGAAGTATCGAGCTGCGCGATGAGCGCATCATCCGTCTTCTGCCTGGTGCCCTTGTAGTCCTCGTAGGCCTCGTGGCGCACCGTGGGGCCCGCAAGGTCGTATGCAGCGAGCACGTAGTCGGGCTTCAGTTCCCCCATGATCCGCAACAGCATGGAGGAGAGGCCGTATAGGGCACCGGTCGGCTGGCCGTCAGGGCCGGTGAATTCCGGAAGCGCGTGGTACGCGCGGTGGATGATCGCATGCGCATCAAGCAGTACGAGCCGGATCTTCTTCTCCTTCTTCGCCTTAGCCATAGGTCATGAGACGGGTTTCGTCCGGCTGTACGGAGAGCTGTATGGAAACGTCGGCTACAGGGAGCCCGTCCGCGACCAACTCCGGCCATTCGAGCACGACGAGCGTCCCCGAGTCCTTCATGAGCTCATCGAAGCCAAGCGGGGCGAGCTCCGCCCCACCCTTCAGCCGGTACGCATCGATGTGCACGAGGTGTGCGAAGGGCTTCCCCTCTGGAAGCCGGTAGATCTTCTCGAGCACGAAGGTGGGGCTCGTCACGTGCTCCTCGATGCCATACGCCCGTGCGAGCGCCTGGGTAAGGGAGGTCTTCCCTGCCCCGAGCTCCCCGGAGAGGGTAACGAGAGTGGCGCGATCTGAACGAGGGGTAAGGCGGGCAGCAAGGGCTGTCGCTTCGGCGTGGAGTTCTTCGAGGGTGGCGAGCCGGCGCATAGAGGGATTGTATACGAAAAGGCCCGCCTTTGTGGGGCGGGCCTCGCGTGATCAGGCTCGGCGCAGCTAGTGGCTGTAGCCGAAGTAGGGGCGCCAGCCATAGTAGGTCCGGTCGCGGGCCCGGTGCTTCTGGGTGTACTTCCAGTCGCACTGGTCCCGTATCCAGACCTTCGCCACCGGATCCCAGGGGCAGGACCATTGGGCTCCTTTCGTGGGCCGACGGCCGTCTCTTCGGTCCGGGAGCGGCATGGTGGACTCTTGTGCCACCACTTCGCCGGTCTCGTGATCGCGGACGTACTGGACCAGCGGCTTCTCGGTCGCGGGCGCTCGTCGGCGGGTGCCGCCGTCAGCGCCCTCCTGCGTCTGCAGGTAGAGCTGCTGGCTGCGCCACCGCTGCATGCACTCCTCGTACTGCTGGTTCGTGACCACCTCGCGGTTGGTCGCGTAGTTCGGCACGCTGTTGGTGTAGCCACCGTACGGCCCGAGCGGGCTGTTGTCGATGACCTTGTAGGGCGAGCCGCACTGCGCGACCGCCGGCGAAGCGATGAGCCCGGATCCGCAAAGAACCGCAGCCACCGTGAGAACGCGAAACATGGGAGGTCCTCCGTGGATGTTTGTTACTAGTATACAGAATATTGGTGTATTGTCAATCCCTGCACTCACCTAAGGAGGTGCTAGGATGTGGCGTATATGGCCGCTCATTTCGATACGGACGCCGAGGACGCGAAGCTCGCGGCCGTGCGCGAGAAGGAGGAGGAGGACCTCGTCCGCATCCTCTCGGAGAAGCACGGCATCCCGTACGCGGACCTCTCCGGCGTCCCGGTGAACATGGACGCGCTCCGGGTCGTTCCGGAGGAGGTGGCGAAGGAAGCGGAGGCCATCGCCTTCGATAAGAGCGGCAAGCATATCTCCTTGGCCATCCACGCGCCCGAGAACCTCGCGCTCGGAAAGCTCGTCGGAGAGCTCGAAGGCCAGGGGCTCATCGTCGAGAAGTATCTGGTCTCGAAGAAGAGCCTCGAGAAGGGCCTCTCCCGCTATATCGACCTCTCCTACGCGCACGAGGACCATGCGGGCGTCTTCGACATCCGCGGCGAGGAACTCCACGCGTTTGCGGAGAAGCTCACGACCCTCGCGTCCTTGCGCGCGCAGCTGACCGAAAGCACGGACCCGGCGCATCGTGCGCAGGTCTCGATCGTGCTTGAGCAACTGCTCGCGGCAGGCCTCTCGCTCCGGGCATCCGACATCCACATCGAGCCGGGGGAGGACGGCGTGCGGCTCCGGCTTCGCATCGACGGGCTGCTGACCGACGCCTTCACCTTCGATCAGCATGAGTACGAGCTCATCGCTTCCCGGATCAAGCTCCTATCGGGCCTGAAGTTGAATGTGAAGGATCGTCCGCAGGACGGCCGCTTCTCCATCCACGTGAACAACGACATCGAGGTGCGCACCTCGGTCATCCCGGGCGCCTATGGCGAATCCTTCGTGATGCGCCTGCTCAACCCGAATACCCTCTCCATCTCCTTCGAGGGCCTCGGCATCCACGAGAAGATCCTCGAGCGGCTCTCGGACGAGATCAAGCGGCCGAACGGCATGCTCCTCACTACCGGCCCCACTGGCTCCGGCAAGACGACGACCCTCTACGCCTTCCTCAAGTATCTCCATACGCCCTCCATCAAGATCATCACGATCGAGGATCCGGTCGAGTACCACATCCCGGGCATCGTGCAGACGCAGGTGGACCATAAGGACTACACCTTCGCCGGAGGACTCCGTTCCGTGCTCCGCCAGGACCCGGACGTGATCATGGTCGGCGAGATCCGCGATGCCGAGGTCGCGGAGACCGCGATCCAGGCGGCGCTCACGGGCCACTTCGTCTTCTCCACGCTCCACACCAACAATGCAGCCGGCACCTTCCCCCGCCTCGTCGACCTCGGGGTGGATCCCAAGTCGTTCGCGTCGGCGATCACGGTCGCGATGGCGCAGCGCCTCGTCCGCAAGCTCGATCCCGAGCGCAGGAAGCAGGTCGTGCTTACCGATGATGAGAAGCGGGCCATCGAGCGGATCTTCTCGACCGTCGAGGACCGGTCCCTTCTTCCCTCCTCTATTGAAACTGCGTGGGTGCCGGATCCCCGAAGCGAGGACGAGACTGGGTACGCGGGCCGCATGGGACTCTTCGAGGTCATCTTCATGGACGACGAGCTCGGCGAGTTCCTGCGCGACAATCCGAGCGAGCACGACATCCAGAAGCACGTGCGCCGCCAGGGCACCCTTACCATGGCGCAGCAGGGCGTCCTCGATGCGCTCAACGGTCTTACCTCCCTCGAGGAGGTGCTGCGGGTGGTTGATCTGCCGCGGGACTAACGCGCAAGACGCGCCCCGTAAGGCGCGCCTGCGAACGTGCGTTCTCCATGGATCCCGCACATTACCCTCCAGGCAGAACGAAATGCCTGAGGATGCTCCCAGCGCTCTGCGTCAAGCGCAGTACCAGGAGGTCCTTGGGAAGTCGCCCCGAGGGCCGTCAAGCCTTGCCTAGAGGGTGATGGGTAGGATCCGAAAAGAAAAATGCCCGGTGAGAAGGTTCTCACAAGGCCAACTCCCTGTGTGCTAGAATACTAGCATACCCTCTTTGTATGTCAAGTGGTTCTGACACGATTCGCCTGAAAGACCAGTCCTTGGACGCGGCACTCCGTCCCACCCTCTGGGACGAGTATGTAGGCCAGGGGCACGTGAAAGCCAACGTCCAGGTGGTGCTTACCGCGGCCAAGAAGCGCGGGGATATGCCCGAGCACCTCCTGTTCTACGGCCCGCCAGGAGTCGGGAAGACCACCCTTGCGCACCTCGTTGCGGCAACGCTCGAGGCGCCACTGAAGAGCACCTCCGGGGTCGCCATCGAGCGGGCCGGGGACCTCGCCGCCATCCTCACGAACCTCGAACCGGGCACGGTCCTCTTCATCGACGAGATCCACCAGCTCTCGCATAAGATCGAGGAGCTGCTCTACCCCGCGCTCGAGTCCGGGTCCCTGGATATCGTCCTCGGGAAGGGCCCTTCCGCGAGGACCGTAGAGCTCGCGCTTCCCCCATTCACGCTCGTAGGCGCCACGACCCGCGTCGCGCAGCTCTCTTCCCCGCTGCGGTCGCGCTTTGGGGGCGGCGTCTACCAGCTCGATTTCTATAACGACGACGATCTGCGGCGCATCATCCGGCGCTCGGCGGGCGTGCTCGATCTATCGGTCGATGACGCGGTCGTGGAGCGCATCGCCAGCCGAAGTAGAGCGACCCCGCGCGTCGCCAACGCGCTCCTCAAGCGCGTTCGCGACTACTCCGAGGTCGAGGATAAGGCCATCACCCCCGAGCTCTGCGACGAGGCCTGCGAGCTCTTCGGTATCGATAGCTATGGCCTCACCAAGGACGACCGTCGGTACCTCGAGACGCTCCGGGATGGGTTCAAGGGCGGCCCAGCCGGCATCCGGGCGCTTGCAAGCGCCATGCATGAGGACCCGGACACCGTCGAGAACGTGTATGAGCCATATTTGCTCCGGCTTGGCCTCATCGAACGATCGCCGCGCGGGCGCGTACTGACGAGCAAAGGGAGGGAGTATCTCGAGCGATAGTTGCTTTTTTGCGCGGTTAATGCTATAGTCATCAGGTCAAATCGCAGCGCTGGGCACTCGTAGCACGTCGACTCCTCGTTTTCAGCCTCCTGCACTTGATAGTTATCAGGTGTATTTGTCTACCAACGTCATGCAGCAAGGAACTATTGCCGGCCTTACGGATAAGGGATTCGGATTCATCAAGATCGAGGGAGCAGCGAAGGACTTGTTCTTCCACTCCAACGAGCTCGTTGATGTCCAGTTCGATTCCCTCCAGGTCGGTGACACGGTGTCGTTTGAGATCGGTGAGGGCCCGAAGGGCGCTCACGCGACCAACGTCCGCAAGATTTAACCAACGCAGAGCGCCCACGGGCGCTCGCGTCATACCACAACCATATGTCGAACCGAAAGCAGGGAGTGAGCCCCAAGAAAATCCGCAAGCATCCGCCTAAGACCAAGAAGCGTCTCGCGATCAAGCACGCGCGGCAGGCGGCGCGGTAATTATTTATGCGCGGACCCGACCTCGATCGCGAACGCTCCGAACGCAGGCTCTCCCTGACGGAGTTCATGCATTCGTACAACGAAGGCCTTCCGCCGGAATACCCGCGCGTGTCCGTATCCATCCTCGAGACGTTCATCGGGATCTATCCCGAGCTTTTTAAGCGCAAGGAGGCCTGGTCCCTCGATCAGCACCGCAAGCGCGTAATGGACTGGCTGCCCTCCTATATCCGCTACAGCACGCAGGAGAAATGAGCGGATGCTGTGCCCCACTTCCCTCCTTTTTGGTAGAGTGGACGCATGGCAGGACACAGCAAATGGGCGCAGATCAAGCGGCAGAAGGCGGTGACGGACGCGGCCAAGAGCCGTACCTTCTCCCGATTCGCCCGCCTCATCACCATCGAGGCGAAGAAGGCCGGCGGGAATCTCTCCTCCCCGAGCCTTGCCTCGGCCATCGAGCGGGCGAAGGCCGTCAATATGCCCAAGGACAATATCGAGCGGGCCATACAGAAAGGCGCCTCCAAGGACGCGGCCGCGCTCGAGCAGGTCGTCTACGAGTTCTATGGCCCGGGCGGCACCGCGCTCATCGTCGATGCCCTCACCGACAACAAGAACCGCACTACCCAGGAGATCAAGCACCTCCTCTCGAAGAATGGGTTCGAACTCGGCGGCCAGGGCTCCGCGCTCTGGGCCTTCAGCAAGTCCGGGGACGGCACGCTCGCCCCGAACGAGCCCTTGGCGGACCTCTCGGAAGCGGACGAGGAAGCGCTCGGCAGGCTCCTTGAGCTCTTCGACGAGCACGAGGATGTGCAGCAGGTGTACACGAACGCGCGAGGGTATGAGAGTACTCGGGATTGATCCGGGCTTCGATCGGCTCGGCCTTGCGGTCATCGAGGGCGATCCGTCGCGCCCGACCCATATCTGGAGCGACTGCGTCATCCCGGCGAAAGGAACGGCCGACGAACGGCTCGCTGTGGTGCATGCGGCGGTCGTCCGCGCCATTGAAGCGCATCGGCCGGACGAGCTCGCCATCGAGACGCTGTATTTCAGTACGAATAAGTCATCGGCCTTGGGCGTCGCCGAAGCCCGCGGCGCGGTCCTCTCGGCAGCCGGAGCCCATAGCATCCCCGTCACCGAGCACGCCCCTGGTTCGGTGAAGCTCTCCGTGACCGGGAGCGGGCGGGCGGACAAGAGGGCCATCGCCCAGATGCTCCCGAAGCTCATCGCGCTGCCTGCCAAGAAGCGCCTTGACGATGAGCTCGACGCCATCGCGGTCGCCATCTGTGCCTTGTCCACACGCAAGCGCAGCTAAGGTTGCAAACTTCCCCGCGTCTCTCCAAAATAGAGGGGCTTCGCGGCCTGCGAGGATAACCATATAAACGTTGTTATATGATGGACGATGAATTCAAGGAGGAGGAGATTCCCGAGGGCATCCTCAGCGAGGAAGACGCGGTAGAGGAGGAAGAGGATGAGCTCGGCGACGGCTTCCACGAGGTGGATGCTGTCGAGGAGGAGGAAGAGGAGAGCCTCTAGCAGAGCCGCGGCCCAAAAGGGCCGCGGTTTGTGTTAGCATGGCCCGCATGAGCAAAAAGAACTGGCGCACGCTGCTGAAGAAGCATCTCGAGAGCCCGAATCCCCTCGTACGGGCCTTATTCATCGGTGCAGGGGTATTCTTCCTCGTCTGCGGGGTGGCCATCCTCTCGGTTGCCTTCACCCCCATCCCGGACCTCAATTCCTTCGATGCCCGGAAGGTCTCTGAATCTACGAAGATTTATGACCGCGAGGGGAAGACAATCCTCTACGACCTCAACCACGACATGCGCCGCAACGTGGTCCCCCTATCCGCGATGTCCAAGAACCTCCAGCTCGCGACGATCGCGATCGAGGACGATAAGTTCTACCAACACTCGGGCGTCCGCCTCACCTCCTTCATCCGTGCGGTCCTCGTCGACCTCCGGGAGGGCGCCTTCGTCCAGGGCGGCTCGACCATCACCCAGCAGGTGGTGAAGAACACCATCCTCACCGGCAAGAAGAGCCCCATCCGCAAGGTGCAGGAGTGGATCCTCGCCTGGAAGCTCGAGGGAAAGTACACGAAGGACGAGATCCTCGAGTTCTACCTCAACGTTACTCCCTACGGCGGCACCCTCTATGGCGCCGAGGCCGCGAGCCGCTCCTTCTTCGGGAAGTCCGCAAGCGATCTCACCCTCGCGGAAGCGGCGTACCTCGCCGCGCTCCCCCAGGCCCCGACCTATTACTCCCCCTACGGCAACAACCGCCCGGCCCTCGAAGCGAGAAAGGAGCGCGTCCTCGACCGCATGCTCACGCTCGGGTATATCGATGAGGCAAGCCACGCATCCGCGAAGGCAGAGCAGGTGACCTTCGCGCGCATGCAGGGCGGCGGGATCATCGCGCCGCACTTCGTCTTCTATGTCGAGCAGTACCTCGAGCAGAAGTACGGAGCGGACGTCGTGAACCAGGGCCTCACGATCATCACGACCCTCGACACTGAGATGCAGAACGATGCCGAGGAGATCGTGAACCGCTACGCGCTCGCCAACGAAGGCCGCTTCGATGCGGAAAACGCTGCCCTCGTCGCGCTAGACCCCAAGACCGGCCAGATCCTCTCGATGGTGGGGTCCCGCAACTACTTCGACCCGAACATCGACGGCAACTACAACATCGCGCTCGCGCCCCGGCAGCCCGGTTCGGCCTTCAAGCCCTTCGTGTACGCGACCGCGCTCCTCAAGGGCTACACCCCGGAGTCCATCCTCTTTGACCTTCCGACCCAGTTCTCGACGAGGTGCTCCCCGGGCGACGTCTATAACAGCGAGGCGCCCTGCTACGCGCCCGGTAACTACGATCAGACCTTCCGGGGGCCCATGACCTTCACGACCGCGCTCCAGCAGTCGATCAACATCCCGGCGGTCCAGACGCTCTACCTCGCGGGCATCAAGAACGTGATCGATCTTGCGACCCGCATGGGCATCGAAGGGCTCGGCGATCCGAAGGAGTACGGCCTCTCGTTCGCGCTCGGCGCCGCGGAAGTGCGCCTCCTCGACCTTACGAGCGCCTACGGCGTCTTCGGCAACGACGGTATCCGCCACAAGCCGACCGGTATCCTCGAAGTGCGCGATAGGAAGGGCAAGGTCCTCGAGAAGTTCGAGGAGCGCGGCGAGCTCGTGCTCGATACGAACGTGGCGCGCCAGATGGCGGCCATCATGTCCAACAACGAGGCGCGCGTCCCAGCGTATAACCCGAACAACCCGCTCACCATCCCAGGCTACGACGTCGCCGCGAAGACCGGCACCACGAACGAGTCCCGCGACGCGTGGACGGTCGGCTACACCCCCACACTTGCGGTAGGCGCCTGGGCCGGCAACAACAATAACCGCCCTATGGTGAAGGAGATCGCGGGCTATATCGTCGCGCCCATGTGGAACGAGTTCATGCAGAAAGCGCTCCCGCGCCGCGAGAACCAGGTCTTCGCGGAGCCCGCTCCCACCCCGTCGGATCTCCATCCTGCGCTTCGTGGCCAGGCGCTCGTCCAGACGCCAGGCGGCACCACCGCGCACAGCCTCCTCCATTGGACCAACAAGGACAATCCTCGTGGCCCTGCGCCTGCCGCCCCTTGGCTCGATCCGCAGTACCAATACTGGGAGTCCCCCATCCAGTCCTGGCTTGCTGCTGGCGGCGCGGTGGCGCCCCGCCAGCCGCAGGAACAGCCTGATGAGCAGGAGCTCCTCGAGCAGCTCAATGAACTTATTGAGCAGGCCGCGGAACTCCAGCGGCAGTCCCGTCCGGATATCGGTGGACAATAAGAAAAGACCTCGGGCATCCCGAGGTCTTTTCTTATTGGTTCATCGGCA
The DNA here is from genome assembly GCA_035628215.1 of Minisyncoccota bacterium. Classification (GTDB taxonomy): domain Bacteria; phylum Patescibacteriota; class Minisyncoccia; order Phycocordibacterales; family Phycocordibacteraceae; genus C7867-001. The sequence goes on along the minus strand of DASPKG010000042.1, from coordinate 3,862 downwards.
TCACGAGGTATAGGAATGAGTTATCGCCACTCCCCCGCATGACGAGCGCCCGCCCGATCCCTGATGCGGAGAGTGAGATGGTCTCTGCGGGAATGATGGAAAGCGGCGCCGCGAGGTATCGGTGGTTGAAGGAGAGCTCGACGGCGTCTCCCGTCACCCCGCCCGTGACCTCCTCGTTCGTCTCCCCGATATCCGCATTCTGGGCCGCAAGCCGGAGCTTCTTCTTGCTTGGATCGAAGGAGAGCCGGATCTTCTGGAAGGAGTCCGAGAAGACGGCGGTGCGCTTCAGGGCCGTCTCGAAGTCCTTCTTGATGAGCGCGGCATCCGCGACGAAAGCCTTGGGGATGATCTGTGCGTAGTCGGGGTAGCTCGCAGCGACCAGGCGGGTCGTCACAAGCCCTTTGTCCCACTTCATGACGCACTGATGCTCGTCCAGGGACACCTGGATATCAGTATCCGGCAGTGTCTGTACGATATCGAGCGCGTTCCTCGCAGGAATGAGCATAGAAAAGGGTGGGAGGCCGCCCGAAAGCGAGATCTTCTTCTCGGCAAGCCGGAAGGAGTCGGTTGCGACCGCCTTCAGTTGCCCGCCCTCGGCGGCGATGAGGACGCTCGCAAGCTCGGGACGCACGGTGGAGGTCGATGCGAACGGAACAACGGAGGCGATGAGGTTGCCGAGGACCGCCCCAGGAAGCGTAAATTCGCTCGTAGGCGCGTCCGGGAACGGGAGCACGGGGAAATCCTCGGCAGGTAGGGTCTTGAGCGTGCTACGGGCGTTTCCTTGAGAAAGGGTGACGATATCTCCCGCGTGCTCGAGGGTGAGGGCGCCTGCGCCCGACATAGAGGAGGTGATGTCGCGGAGCACGGTGGCGGGGAGCACGACCACGCCGGTCTCCTCGATCGTCCCGTCCACCCGGAGATCGATTCCGGTCTCGAGGTTCGTCGCGCGCAGCTTGATGCCGTCGTCGCCGGCGATGAGGGCGATGCCGGCGAGCACCGGAAGACTACCACTCCTTCGCTCTGCGAACCTCGCTGCCATCCCCACCGCCTCCCTGAATGCAGGTTTATCTAAAGAAAGAATCATATCGCTACTATTATTAGGGGTGTTGATGGCGGGGATAAGGGATTTCGGCAGGCAGGCACGGGCTCTTTCTCTATTATCACCCCTCTCATCCTGTTGAAAAGCCCACCGAACTCGACCGTTCTCCTGGGGATGAAAATGGGATGAATTTCAGTGCCTGTTAATAAATCCTTCATTTTCCCTCCCTGTTCCCCACCTTTTCCTCCTCCGTAGTCCGCCATATCAACAGGGTTGTCCCCGGAGTTATACCAAGAGGCTCCGAATATCCTGGATCTCCTTGGCGAGCTCCGCGTCCTCATGGACCTCACGCTTCACTTTTTCGCAGGAGTGGATGACGGTCGTGTGGTCGCGGCCGCCCAATTTCGAGCCGATCGTGGGGTACGAGACGCTGAAATCCTCGCGCAGGATGTACATGATGACCTGGCGGGGACGCACCACCTCCCGCCTGCGGGTCTTCTCGTAGATGCTCTCCTCGTCGATGCCGTAGAACTCCGCGACCTTCGATACCACATGCTTCACGGAGACGGTCTTCGTGGGCCGGGAGAAGGAGCGCAGCGACTGGCGGACCTCCGCGAGGTCCGGCGGGACCCCCTTCACCTGCGTGTGGCAGACGATGGAGTTGATGACGCCCTCGAGCTCGCGGATGGAGCCGGAGATGGAGGTCGCGACGTGCTCCACGACCTCGTCGGAGAGCGTGACGCCATGCACCGCGGCCTTGCGGCGCACGATGGCCATGCGCGAAACAATGTCCGGCTCCGAGATGTCCACCGTCATGCCGCTCTGGAAGCGCCCTCGGAGGCGGTCCGCGATATCCGGGATCGCGGCGGGCGACCGGTCTGATGAGAAGATGATCTGCTTGTTGTTGTCGTAGAGGGAATTGAAGAGGTGGAAGAGCTCCTCCTGGAACTTGTCCTTCTTCGAGAAGAACTGCACATCGTCAATGATTAACAGGTCGTATTGGCGGTATTTCTCCTTGAAGCGATTGGCGGTCCCGGCCTGCAGCGAGTCCGTGTACTCGTTCCCGAAGCGGTCCGAGGTCAGGTAGAAGACCTTCCGGCCGGGATAGAGCTTCTTGTACTGGTTCCCGATGGCCTGGATGAGGTGGGTCTTCCCTCTCCCGGTGTCCCCATAGATGAAGAGCGGATTGTAGGTGATGCCGGGACGCCGGATGACGGCTTCCGCGGCCGAGAAGGCCAGATCGTTGAAATCCCCCACCACGAAGGTATCGAAGGTGTAGCGGGGGTTGAGGTTATCGCTCTTATTAATGTAAAACTCATCGAGGGGCAGCTCGGGCGTGGGCGCCGTCGGGCGCTTCTCGACCTTCGGTTTCCGGCGGTCGTCCTTCACGATGAGGTACTCGATGTTCCGGTACTCGTAGGACACCGACCGCACGATCTTCAGGAGGAGTGTATGGAATTTCTTGAGGTACCAGTCGCGAAAGAACTGGCTTGGGACGCCGATATAGACGATGCCGTCCTCGATCTTGACGATGGAGCTGTCGCGGAACCAGGTGTTGAAGTTTGCTTGCGAGATGGATAGTTCGACTTGCGAGAGCATGTGTTCCCAGAGCTCACGCGTATCAAGACGATTCATCGTATTCATAGGTGAAGCCAAGTATACCCGTACTGTGGATAAAGTGCGAAAGCGCCGGTTTTCTTGCTCATCCAGCGTCAACCTGTTACTATCCTGTGGATTATGCCAAAGCGAACGTATCAGCCGAAGAAGAAGAAGCGCGCCCGCACGCACGGCTTCCGCGCCCGCACAGCGACGCCCTCGGGGCGCAAGCTCCTGCTTCGCCGCCGCCGCAAGGGCCGCGCCAAGCTCACGGTCTAGCCATGCTCCCGAAGAGACTCCGGCTTTCACGGGCGGAGTTCGGGAAGGCAGCTGCCGGAACCCGCGCCACAAGCGCGCATTTTTCCGTTACGGTCCGCAGGAACGCCGAGAACGGGGGCGCCGCGGCCGTCATCTCGAAGAAGGTGGCCAAGAAAGCCGTAGACCGGCACCTCCTGAAGCGCCGGATCCTCGAGGCGCTCCGGCCGGAGGTCTTCTCGGACCGTTCAATCATCGTCTATGCCCGCGCGGGCGCCCCTACCCTCTCCTACGCCGCGCTCAAGCAAGAACTCTCGGAGCTCCTGGGAAAGGTAGGCTAAGGAGGCCGGATACGGTATCGTGAGGCCCATGATGTCTTTCTTCCATACGGTCCTCTACACCCCGATCTACAACCTCCTCATCTTCCTCACGGATATCGTCCCCGCCGGGGACATCGGGATCGCGGTCATCGTCGCGACCATCATCGTGAAGCTCGTCATCCTTCCGCTCTCGCTCTCGGCCGCCCGTACCCAGAAGGTATTGAAGGAGATCGAGCCGAAGTTGAAGGAGCTCCGGGAGAAATACAAGGATGATAAGGAGAAGCAGGCCCGTGAGATGTTCGCGCTCTATAAGGAGAACCACATCAACCCATTCGCCGGGCTCGCCACCCTCTTCATCCAGCTCCCCATCCTCCTCACCCTCTTCTGGGTGTTCCAGTCGAAGACCCTCTCGACGGTGGACACCTCCCTCCTCTACCCCTTCGTGCCGGTCCCCGAGGCCATCTCCCCCTTCTTTCTCGGCACGTTTGAGATTGCGGGCGCAAGCATCCTGCTCGCACTCATCGCTGGCATCCTCCAGTTCGTGCAGGGGAAGTTCTCTTTCACCATCCCGCCGAAGAGCACCAAGACCGGCCCCGAATCCATCCAGCAGGACTTCGGCCGCGCCATGATGATGCAGATGCTCTACGTGTTG
>DASPKG010000041.1:0-2437 GCA_035628215.1 Minisyncoccota bacterium | reverse complement strand
CAGGATGGCGGGACCACGGTACTGGAACGTGGTGGTGTGCTCGGTCTTGTTCGCGGGCGCCTCGGCGAGAGCCGGGAACGCCACGGTCTGGAGCACGAGCGACAGGGCAGCCCCCGCGCCCAGCAGATTCTTGGTCTTGAGCATGGGGAACTCCCCGTGGGTTGAAGTTGCGTTGGAGAGCCCTCACCTAACGAGATGGTAAGAACTCCTAAGGGCAGTATATACCGTTATATTTTGGATATGTCAAATTTAGCAGAAAACCTTGTCAGAATGGAGAATATATGTGCTTGCTCTCGAGGATACGTGCGGCTACCTTAAGGGAACATGAAGCCCGTCAATTTCAAAGTTGAAGCGAGAGCAGGGCGCGCCCGTACCGGGGTGCTCACGACCCCGCATGGGGTGATTGAGACGCCCGCCTTCGTGCCGGTCGCGACCAAGGCGAACGTCAAGGGCATACTCCCGGAAACCTTGAAGGAGCTCGGCGCGCAGGTGGCGCTCGCGAACACCTATCACCTGTATCTGCAGCCCGGGGAGGCCGTGGTGAGGGGGGCGGGCGGTCTCAACGCATTTATGAATTGGAACGGTCCCACCATGACGGACTCGGGCGGGTTCCAAGTCTTCTCCTTGGGCGCCGCCTACGGTCGCTCGATCACGAAGATCGCGAAGGGCGAGGAGAACGCGCGGGATGCGGGCGTTGCGGTCTACGACGAGGGCGTGCAGTCGCAGCATGGGCAGCTCGCGGTCATCGACGAGGAGGGCGTGACCTTCACCTCGCACCTCGACGGGTCGCTGCATCGCTTCACGCCGGAGCGCTCGGTCGAGATCCAGCATGCCCTAGGCGCCGACATCTTCTTCGCCTTCGATGAGTGCACCTCGCCGACCGCGGACTACGAATACCAGCGAGACGCCATGCGCCGCACGCACCGCTGGGCGGAGCGCTCTCTGAAGGCGCATCGGCAGAATTTACATGCGAACAAGAAGCAGGGCATCTTCGGGATCGTGCAGGGGGGACGGTACGAGGACCTGCGGGAGGAGTCCGCGAAGGAGATCGCCTCGATGGACTTCGATGGGTACGGCATCGGCGGGTCCTTCAGCAAGGAGGACATGATGGGCGCCTTGCAGGCCGCTGTCCGGCACCTTCCCGAGGAGAAGCCGCGGCATTTCCTCGGCATCGGGGAGCCGGGGGATCTCCTGCTTGGCATTGCGGAGGGCATGGATACCTTCGATTGCGTCGCGGCGACGCGGCTTGGTCGCCACGGCACCATCTATACGATGCAGGGAACTATCAATCTTACGAACGAGCAGTATACGAATGACTTCACCCCGCTTGATCCCGCACGCATCGTCCCGGGCACCGAGGGGTTCACCCGGGGCTACGTCTCGCACCTCCTTCGCTCCGGCGAGATGCTCGGGCAGGTGATCGCATCCATGCACAACCTCGGCTTCATCCTGAAGCTCGTGGACGGGGCGCGGGAGGCGATCCAGGAGGGGAGGTTCGGCGCGTATCGGGAGGCGTTCGTGCGGAGCTATGCGGCTTGACAGCCGTAGTATCCAGCAGCATCTTGGTTGAGAACGTTGCTTGAGAGGTTCCCCTGCGTCTTCTCTAATCACGAGGTGATCCATGAGGTCTGTCATTACGATAGCCGCTGCGCTCTTGATGGGTGCGCCGGCCGCAGCGACGCCGGTTTCTAAGATTCCGGCAGACGAGCTGAAGGCATTCTCTCGGCACCTGGTGGTGCGGACGAGAGACGGCGCGGAGTTCACCGCGGCTCAACACGAAGCCATTCGTGCGCGCCTCGATGCGCTCCAGCGCTCCTGCCAAACCCACCGCAGCGAGGAGAGCTACTTCTACTGCGTCGCCGGGGGCATGTCGGCCGCCGAGGTAGCCGGAGAATTCGGCAAGAACGTCATCGTGTACTCGGTGAGCACCGAACCCGCGCGCTAATCGCTCCTTCGCTGGCCGCCGGCACCCCATCGATACAATCGATGGGGTGCCGGCGGCTCTTCTTTTATATTTCAGCCAGCACCGATACACTGAGAGGTCATGGCGAATTTCACGCTCCACACCCCCTTCCCGCCAGCCGGCGACCAGCCGGAGGCCATCAAGAAGCTCACCGAAGGCCTAAAGCAGGGCATGCGACACCAGACTTTGCTTGGCGTTACCGGGTCGGGGAAGACCTACACGGCCGCGAACGTCATTGCGAACTTCGATAAGCCGACCCTGGTCCTCGCGCACAACAAGACGCTCGCCGCCCAGCTCGCCCAGGAGTACCGCGAGTTCTTCCCGGACAATGCGGTGCACTACTTCGTCTCCTACTACGACTTCTACCAGCCGGAAGCGTATCTTCCTGTTTCTGATACCTATATCGAAAAAGAAGCGCAGATAAACGAGGAGATCGATCGCTTGCGCCACGCCTCCACCCAGGCGCTCCTCACG
>DASPKG010000040.1:0-6006 GCA_035628215.1 Minisyncoccota bacterium | reverse complement strand
GTCGTATGCGACGTTCAAGAAGCAGTGGCCGGGCATGGATTTCATCGTCACGTCGCCTCCGCTCTCATACGAGGAATACCCGAATGAAGAGCGAAGTAAAGAATATCTCCTCAGCATGATGGTCGGAGATTTACAGCGGATCAAAGAATATCCGGCAAAGGGGTTTCAGATAGAACAGGAAATACCTGACGACGTATGGCAGGCATACGAGCAGCTCGTCAGAGAAGGGTATACAACCCATTTAATAAGAGATTCTGTTTAGAAGTTCGAACACGCTCCGATATGGCTCCGCCTAGTGGAGGACGTTAGAGTCCGCATGAGCACCACGAGAATTGAGTAAGCAATGATGCTTGCATTCTGTCAAAATTGACGCTATACTCCCTATGTCGCAAAAGTATCTGATCAACGGTACTGCCACCGGACCCCCGTCGTCCGCTGGCCAGAGCATTCCTCCTACTTGCATAACCAACGCACCTAGTGAGTGTGTACTTACGAAATCACTTTGCTTCGTTGGGTTCGATTCCCAAGGAATGTAACTACCCTAAGTACTCTCTCGTATGAAAAGCGCAACGAACGTGAACTCGAGTTTTATTATCAAGATCGGCGTCATGGCAGCGGCCGTCCTCGGCATGAGCGTTCCGGCGCTCAGCTTCGCGGCTGAGTACGCATACGTCAATGGCGCGGGCGAGGTCCGCACCGTGACCGCAGCCGACGCGATGGCGGCGATCCGCACGGCGCCGGGCATCGGTGTGCACAGCGGCGTGCTCCTCCTCGACAGCCAGGCTGACCAAGACGTGGTCGGCGATTCGGTCTCGGGAGCGTAAGCCCCACGCCGCACGCACACGGGACGGTCTCTGATCGTCCCGTGTTCCGTATATGCTACGCGTCCGTGGGCGTATACCGATCCTTGTCCCGCTCCGTCACCTTGTCCATGCTCTTCCTGATGGCGTCGTCGAGGCTGATGTTATGTGAATTCGCAAAGCAGATGAGGGTGTAGACGATGTCGCCGAGCTCCTCTTCCATATCTTGCTTCTTTTCGTCGAGCTTCTTTCGCTTCGGGCCGTAGACGTGATTCACGAGGCGGGCGAACTCGCCGCACTCCTCGAAGAGGCGCGCGGTGATCGCAAGCGGCTCCCAGTACGCCCAGCCCTGCTTCTTGAACCAGGCATCGACTTCCTCCTGGTACCGCTTCATGGCTACCGGCTCTTCTGGTAGAGCTCGAGGACATCCGCGACCGACTCCGACTGGTTGAGGCTCGCCATCTCCTCGGGGGTGAACCAGGCCGCCTCAGCGATGGTGTTGGGGTTCACCTGGTACGCGGGGCTCTCGACCTTCGCGTGGAAGGCGCAGATGACGTCGCGCTTGTGCTGGCGGGTATGGAAATAGGAGCCGAGCGGGAGGGGATTCGGGAGCTCGATACCGACCTCCTCCCGGACCTTGCGCTTTGCGGTCGCGACCGGATCCTCCTCGCGGCGGCTGCGGCCGCCTGGAAGGGTCCAGTGCTTCTGGCCGAAGGTCTCACGGATGAGCAGGAACTTGCCGTTATGCTCGATGAGGACCTTAGCGCCCTCGGCCTCCGGCATGGCGACGCGCCAGTAAAAGAGCTGGAAGGGGGCGATGACCTTGCGTGAGAGCCGCCGGAACATACGCAAACACTATCATGTATCGCCGACTATACTAGCCAGATATGGCGTTCCGACCCCGTCCGTTGCTGCTCGTTATCGTGATTGCGCTCCTCATCGCGCTCAATGCCGCGATCGTGTACGCATTCATAGAATCGGAGCGACGGACGCTGCGCGTCTCCTTCCTCGATGTGGGGCAGGGCGACGCGATCCTTATTGAGAGCCCGGACGGCGTCGAGCTCCTCATCGATGGCGGGCGCGACCGATCGGTGCTCCGCAGGCTCCCGCGGGTCATGGGACCCCTCGACCGCTCCATAGATATGGTGATCGCGACGCATCCGGACGCGGACCATATCGGCGGGCTGCCGGACGTCCTCTCCCGGTACCGCGTCTCGTATTATCTTTCGCCCGGGATCCGCCATGACACGAGCCAGCGCGAGCGGCTCGATGCTGCGGTTGCGCGCGAGGGCATCGCGACCTTCACGGCGCGTCGCGGCCAGCGCATCCATCTCGGCGAGGACGTCTATGCCGATGTGCTATACCCGGACCGCGACGTCGCAAACGGCGAGACGAACGCCGGATCGATCGTGGTGCGGCTCGTGTACGGAGATACTTCCTTCCTGCTGACCGGGGACGCGCCGGAAGCGGTGGAGCGCTATGTGATGACGCTCGGTGATGTCGACAGCGACGTGCTCAAGGCCGGGCACCATGGCTCGCGGACGTCGACGAGCGAATCGTGGCTTGCCGCGGTCTCGCCAGAGACGGTGGTCATATCGGCGGGGAAGGATAACGCGTACGGGCACCCGCATGCGGAGGTGGTTTCGCGCATTCAGGAATCGGGCGCCGCCATCCTCTCGACGATCGACGAAGGCACGATCATCTTCGAGAGCGATGGCGGGCGTATTGTCCGGAAGTAAGGCCGTGCTAAGGTGCCAAGAGGAGTTAGGGAGATTTGCGTATGTACCAGACCGCTGACCATGCACTCAGCCCCAGTCGCCTCTTCGCCGCCGAGCTCTCCGCAAAGCTCATCGAATCCGCCGATCCCGCTCGTTACGACCGCATCCTCTCGGCCTTCCTGTGGTTCGTCGAACGGGACCTGCGGGGAGCGCCGCCGATCACGCCCGGCCATGCCGAGCTGCGGTATGAGGTGCTCGTGCGGCAGCCGCTCCGCCAGCGCAACTGCTCTCCCGAGGAGCGCTGCTGCGTGCTCGGGTATCTGCGGGAATTCGTGCTCCGCGCCCTGCCCGTCGCTAACGACAACTAGGGAAACCAGACTTCCCAAAAGGAAAACGCCCGGCCTTCTCGGACCGGGCGTTCTCTCGTCTACTTCACGATCCCCGCTTTCTTCAGGGTGGCGTACGCGCCGTTCTTCTTGATGGTGCGCATGCCGGCGGTGGAGATATCGACGAGGACGGACGTGCCGAGCTCGGGGACGAAGATGCGGCGCTTGGTAAGGTTCGCGCTCCGGCGGACCTTGCCCGTCGGGTTGAACTGGGTCGCACGCGTGCGGTTACTATACCGCCCGCCGATCTGCGTGCTCTTGCCGGTTACTTCGCAGGCGCGTGCCATAGTCCCCGCATGCTAGCATAGGGGCACGCTAATCGGCAACATCCATGGAAATGCTCGTCTTCGGCATCATCGTGCTCATCCTCTCCATCATCATCCACGAGGTGGCGCATGGCTATGCGGCCTATGCGCTCGGGGACCCGACCGCAAAGCTCGAGGGGAGGCTCACCCTCAATCCTGCGCCGCACGTGGACCCCATCGGCTCGCTCATCCTGCCTGCGCTCCTCGTGATGACGAGCGCGGGGATCCTCTTCGGGTGGGCCAAGCCCGTCCCGTACAACCCGTACAATCTCAGGAACCAGCGGTGGGGCGAGGCAATCGTCGCGGTCGCGGGCGTCGCGACCAACCTCCTGCTCGCGGTCCTCTTCGCGCTCGTCGCCCGCTACGCATACGCGAGCGGCATGGGCGACTTCGGGGACCTCGCGGCGATCGTCACGCTTACCAACCTTTCCTTAGGGCTCTTCAACCTCATCCCATTCCCGCCCTTGGATGGCTTCACGGTGCTGCGGGGCGTCCTGCCGTACCGGATGTCGATGGCGATGCGCGAATTCGAGGACCGCATGCGTGCTGGGAGCATTTTCACGCTCATCGCCTTCCTCTTCATCTTCTCCTACTTTTTCGCGCAGCCCTTCTATCAGTTCATCTCCTACATCTTCGGCATCCTCATCGGCGCCTAGCTGGTTCTAGCGGGTAATGAAGCGATTCCTGACCTGCGCGCTCCTCGTCGGATTCGGGGCAGTTATCGGGTATCTACTCGGGCGTCGCAAGGGATAAGGAAAAGCCCCGGGTTAGGGGGCAGTCTTCCTGGAGGCGCGCAGCCTATTCGGCCGCGATCGGCAGGGCGACGGGGAACCCGAGCCGTGCGCTCTCTTGGTCGATCCACGCCTGGTTGCTCTGGGCGACGGACTCGCTCAGGCAGGGTTGGTGCGGCTGATTGGTCGGGATGACCGAGCAACCGCCGCAGAAGGGCCGACCGATACGCGGCGGAGGATCCGGAAGCGGCTTGCCATACAACCGGCAGGCCGTTCCGCAGGCGAAGGTCTCCGCAGTGACGACGGGCGGTGGTTCTGGATCGGTGGTCTGGGGTAATCTCATGGCGCCCTCCCCGACGCGTTCACAACGATCTTGTTGCTACCGCTAAGTCTACACCCGCGCTCACGCGTCGCGCGCCCTGGGGGTGCGTAACTCACGCAGCCTTCAGCAAGCGTGGGCGAGACTTCGGTGCATATACATTAATGGAAGCGCGTATGGCAGAGACACAGACGGCGGGAATGCGGCGCACTACCGATCACGATCGGATCGAGCGCTGGGCCGAGGAGCGGCAGGGGACGCCCGCGATCATCGAATCGACCTGGGACGGGAACACGGCGGTGCTCCAGATCGACTTCGGGGACCCTGACGAATCCCTCATGGAGATCACCTGGGACGAGTTCTTCCGCATCTTCGATGACGCGGAGCTCGAGTTCATATACGAGGAGTATACGGAGGATGGCGGCGCGAGCCGCCGCTACGATATCACCGAGCGGTCGTAACCGACCGTTCTATACTTGGCGGTATGAAGATAACGAAGTACGGGCATGCCTGTCTCCTCGTCGAGGAGGGGGGTGCGACGATCCTGCTTGATCCGGGCGTCTGGAACCCGGTGCCGGAGGCGACGGGCATCGATGCGGTATTCATCACGCACGAGCACCAGGACCATATCGATATCCCGCAGGTGACCGCGGTCTTGGGACGCAACCCTGACGCGGTCATCTATACGCATGAGGCAGTGGGTAGGCTGCTTGAGGAGGCCGGGCTTCTGTATACGCCGATTGCGGAGGGGGAAACCGTTTCCATACAGGGGGTTCCGGTCCAGAGCTTCGGGCACGACCACGCCATCATCTACGGCAGCGCATCGCCCTGCCGGAATACCGGCTTTCTCATCAACGAGCGGCTCTACGTTCCGGGCGACGCGCTCCACGACGTACCCTTGAAGCCGGTCGAGATCCTCGCGCTCCCGACGGGGGCACCCTGGATGAAGCTCGCTGAGGCGATCGAGTACGCGAAGAAGGTACGGCCGAAGGTCGTGTTTCCTATACACGATGCGATGTATACGGAGGAATATCAGCGTGGGCTCGTGCCACGAATCGTGGGCAGGAACCTCGAGGGCATCGAATTCAGGGATATGCAGGCGGGGGCGGTGGAGGAGTTCTAGGTTATCTACATATTTAAGAAAAAGCGGAGGTAGGTACCTGTTTGCATTAATCTAGGCCTTTCTATATAGTGTGCCTAACTCCCACGGGGGAGTTTTCATTTACGACATGGCCACCATCAATCAGCTGACGAAGAAGGCGCGCAAGCCCACGACCCGCAAGACCAAGGTCGTGGCTCTTGGACGTGGGTTCAACACCCTCAAGAACCGCCCGACCTTCTACCCGGCGCCCTTCAAGCGCGGCGTCTGCACCAAGGTGACCACCAAGACCCCCCGTAAGCCGAACTCGGCTATCCGTAAGATCGCCCGCGTGCGCCTCACCAACGGCATGGAAGTGACCGCCTACATCCCGGGCGAGGGCCACAACCTCCAGGAGCACTCGGTGGTGATGCTGCGCGGTGGCCGCGTGAAGGACATCGGCGTGCAGTACACGATCGTGCGCGGTCGCCTCGATACCGCGGGCCTCGATAAGCGCCGTCGCGGCCGCTCGCGGTACGGTGCGAAGAAGCCGAAGGCATAACTTTAGAACATGCGTCATCCCGTTAAGAACAAGTACCCGCGCCGCCCGGACCTCGTGTATCAGTCCGAGGCCATTTCGCGCTTCATCAACACCGTCATGTGGGACGG
>DASPKG010000039.1:0-3422 GCA_035628215.1 Minisyncoccota bacterium | reverse complement strand
GTGCTCCCGCCGCCGCTCCTACTTGGCGCGCTCTGGTTCGTCCCCTTGGCCTACGCCCTCTCGACCCTCTTCTCGGGCGTCTCGATCCCGGCCGCCTTCTTCGGCAGGGAATTTGAGGCCGATACCTTCGGGTTCATGTTCCTCCTCGCGCTCCTTGCGAGCCTCGCCGCGCTCTCGTTCCGCCGCGCGAAGGAGTACCGCGCATTCTTCCGGACGCTTGCGATCACGCTTGGCATCGTGCTCGTGGCCCAGGTGCTCTTCGTGATCGTGGGCAAGGTGGCGCCCACCCTCGTCACCCCGACCACGAACCTGATCGGCACCTTCCCGGATCTCGGCATGGTGGCGGCGCTCGGCGTCATCGTCTCATTGCTCGCGCTCCGGCTCCTGCCGCTGCCGCAGCGCAGCCGCACCATCCTCTACGTGGGCGGCGCGCTCGCGCTCGTGTTCGTCGCGCTCGTGAATTCGCCCCTGATCTGGACGATGATCGCGCTCGTTGCGCTTGCGCTCTTCATCGAGGCCATCATGCGGCACCGCGCCTCCTCGGCCGACGAAGATCTCGAGGGCGTCGCGCTTCTCCTTGCTGACAGCGAGGGCGAGGTGCGGGGGACCGATTCGCGCTCGTTGGTCGCCCCCTTGGTGACGCTCGCGATCGCGCTCTTCTTCCTCATCGGCGGGCAGACAATCGGCAACGCGCTCGTGACCACTTTCGGCACGAGCCTGATCGATGTGCGCCCGTCCTGGCAGTCCACCTTCGATGTGGGAAGCCACACCTACGCCTCATCGCCCTTGTTCGGTTCTGGCCCGGGCACCTTCGGCGAGCAGTGGCTCAAGTTCCGCGATCGCACGATCAACGAGACGCCGTTCTGGAACATCGACTTCATCTCGGGCATCGGCTCGATCCCGACGTCCTTGGTGACGACCGGCATCGTCGGCGTCCTCGCCTGGCTCGCTTTCCTCGGGCTCTTCCTGTGGGTCGGTATCCGGACCCTCCTGTTCCGCCTCCCGCAGGACCAATTCATGCGCTTCGTCGCGGTCTCGTCCTTCGTCGCGAGCCTCGTGGTGCTCGTCTTCGCGGTCTTCACGGTGCCGGGTCCCGTTGTGCTCGCGCTCGGGTTCCTCTTCATCGGCATCTTCATCTCCTCGCTCCGGCATGCGAGCCGGGCGAACGAGTGGGGCATCGTATTCGCGAAGAGCCCCCGGGTCGGCTTCGTGGTCGTGTTCCTCCTGACCCTCCTTCTCCTCGGTTCCATCCTCGCGGGCTACGTCGTACTCGAGCGCTACCTCGCCTCGGTCTCCTATAGCCAGTCCGCGCTCGCGCTCGCCCAGGGCGACCTCGATAAGGCCGAGCGGGCGATCGAGCGCTCGATCTCCTTCGCGGAGAACGATCGCGCGTACCAGCTTGCGTCTGCGATCGCGATCGCGCGCATGAACCAGATCGCGAACGACACTTCCCGCACGCAGTCGGAGGCGCAGCAGGCATACCAGGCCGCGCTCTCGGCCGGCATCCAGGCAGCCTTGACCGCCACCAAGCTCGGTCCCAACAACTACCAGAACTGGGCGATGCTCGCGAACGTGTACCAGACCGTGGTGCCGCTGCGCATCGAGGGCGCCTACGATAACGCGAAGACGGCCTACGAGCGGGCGATCAGCCTCAACCCGACCTCTCCCGTGCTCCCGTACGTCGTGGCGCAGCTCGAGATCGCGCAGGGGAACGCACAAGCGGCCGAGGAGCGGCTCATCGAGGCGATCAATCTCAAGCGCGACTACACCCAAGCCATCCTCCTTCTCTCGCAGCTCGCCGTGCAGCAGGGACGGACCCGCGAGGCGCTCCAGGCCGCGGAAGCCGCAGGGTACTTCGCCCCGACCGACACCATCGTCTTGTTCCAGGTCGGCATCCTCCGGAGCGCCACCGGGGACACGGACGGCGCGATCGTGGCGCTCTCCCGCGCGGTCGAGCTCGACCCGCAGTACGCCAACGCGCGCTTCTTCCTCGCCGTCATGCACGCCTTGAAGGGCAACTACTCGGAGGCCGCAAGCCAGCTCGAGGCGGTAGCGGCGCTCTCGCCCGAGAACGCGACCGCGGTCGCCGCCGAGTTGACCGCGCTGCGCGAGGGCCGTAACCCATTCCCGCCATCGCGCCTCGGGGCGCTTGGCATCCCCTCGAACGTCACGCCGTAACCTAGGGACGGGCTCCTCAGTTCCCACAAGGCACGGTATGGTCCGCGACATCGTCAGCACGCTACGAGCGACCGGGCGCCGGGTGCTGCGGCCTGTGAGCGGGCTGCACCAGGCGGCGTACCTGCTCGCGGCGCTGACGCTCGCGTCGCAGGTCCTCGCGCTCCTGCGGGATCGCCTGTTCGCGCACCAGTTCGGGGCGGGCGAACTCCTCGACCTCTACTACGCGGCCTTCAAGGTCCCGGACCTCGTCTTTGCGCTCATCGCGTCCCTGGTCTCCGCCTACGTGCTCATCCCGCGGATCGCGGGAGCGAACAAGGATGAGACGCGGCGGCTCCTGTCGCATACCGCGTCCTTCCTCCTCATCGCGGGCGGGATCATCTGCGCGGGACTCGCGCTCGTCGCGCCCTCGCTTCTGTTCGCGCTCTATCCGTCCTTCGAGGGGTCCGCGTATGCAGAGGAGTTCGTGCTGCTCGCGCGCATCCTCCTCATCCAGCCGATCCTGCTCGGGCTCTCGGGCATCATTACGAGCGTCACGCAGGTCAACCGCCGGTTCCTCCTGTACGCGCTCTCGCCCGTCCTCTACAACCTCGGCATCATCGCGGGCGCGCTCTTCCTCTATCCCACGATGGGGCTCGTGGGCATCGGGTGGGGCGTCGTCCTTGGGGCGCTCCTCCATCTCGCGATCCACATCCCCGTGGTAGCGGGCGCGGGACTCCTGCCGCGGCCGGTCCTCTTCTCGCCTGGGGTGGTATGGTCGGTTGCGCGCGACTCGGTGCCGCGCTCGCTTGCCCTTGCGGCAGGCGCGGTCACCACGCTTGCCTTGACCGCGATCGCGGCGACGACCGGTGAGGGAAGTATCGCGGTGTTCACGCTCGCGGCGAACCTCGAGGCCGTCCCGCTCTCCTTGATCGGCGTGTCCTACGCGACCGCCGCCTTCCCGGTCATGGCCGAGCACATGAACGCCAAGCGCTACGAGGAGTTCCGCACGACCCTGCTGACGGCGGCGCGGCACATCATCTTCTGGTCCGCGATCGTGTCGGTGCTCGCCTTGGTGCTTCGCGCCCACATCATCCGCATCGTGCTCGGGACGGGCGCCTTCGATTGGGACGCGACGCGGTTGACCGCCGCGATCCTCGCGCTGCTTGTGCTGGGGCTCATCGCCCAGGGAATCATCCTGCTGTCGTCGCGCGCCTTCTACGCGGCCGGTCGCTCCTGGAACCCGCTCCTGATCCAGCTCGGGGGCG
>DASPKG010000038.1:0-4379 GCA_035628215.1 Minisyncoccota bacterium | reverse complement strand
GGCGCCGGTGCGCGACGAATGCGTACCGCCCTGGGCCTGATTGAGCTGGGCCTGGAGCACGCTCAGCTGCGCAAGCAGCGCCTGTATCTGGGCTTGGAGCTCGCTTGCGGTCGCTGCGGACGCCGATGCTGGAGCGAAGAGGAAGGCGAACGAGAGGAGGAGCACCGAGATGCGTACACGCATGATGGGTCGGTTAGGGATATACGAGAAGCATCCCACGCCATGCGGGACGTGTAAATCGAACGTGCGGTATTACGTACACACCGCGATGAGCGCCTTCCCGGTCGCAGGACCGACGAGCCCGTAGCCAGCGCTCCCCGGCTTTGCGATGCCCTGCTTCACCTGGAAGGCTTTCACCGCCTTATCGGTTGCCGGACCGAAAAAGCCCGTCACCCTCCCTTCTGGATATATGGTCGTATCCTGCGCGAGTATCTTCTGGAGGCGCGAAACCTGGCCCTTGGTCGCCGCGTCCGTGCTGTTCAATTTCAGCGTCGTCGTGAATGGAGCGCAGCGTGCTGCGGGTGCCGCGACGGAAGCAATCGTTGTCGGCTCTGGGATGAAACTCCCTGCGCTGTATTTCGCATTGAGGGCGTTGCGCGTTGCGGCATCGAGCCTGCCACTCGGCGTGATTCCCTTTGCCGTCTGATAGGCCTTCAGCGCATCGGTCACGCAGGAGCCCATGCGCCCGTCGATCGGGCAGTTAATGAGAGACGATGGGCGCGGCGGGTAGTACCCCTCCTCCTTCAAGGCGTGCTGGAGCGCGTACGCCGGGATGCTTGAAGCGGTCGAGCTCGCGATGTCCGCGGTCCAGGTGTACGGCAGGACCCGGGTGCTGTGGGCGCCGCCCGCGCTTGCCCCGAAGAATTCCCGGACGCCCTTGGCGGTCTGGTACGCGTAATCGCTGAAGACGATGTTGCGGACGTTCTCGTCAATGAACTTCGGCTCGTAGATGTAGCCGTACTCGACAAGGAGGCTCGGTGCTATGGACGTATTGTTCGAGCCAAGCGCGATCAATTCCTGGTCCTCGACCACGCCCTGGTCCTCGATCGGGAGCGTGGATTTTGCGGCGATATCGGTGAGGTGATCGAACACCTTGTCCGCGATCGCCTTCGAGGCCTCAGCATTCCCGAACTCCTCGTACGGGACGTAGATCGCAAGGCCCGTGTAGGCGCCAGGCGCATCATTCGCACGCCCGCCGGCGTCGTTCAAGTGCACGTGGATCATAAGGTCCACGTCGTTCTCGTTCGCCCACTTCGTGATGCCGTAGAGGCGGTACGCGACGTCGGCGGGCGCCCGGTTGTGCCCGGCCTGCGCCTCGTTCTCATCGACGCGCCCACGCCGCAGGAGCTTCCTGAATTCCTTCTGGTGCGTTTCAACGAACCGTTTGATAGAGCTGAGGTTGCGCTTGAAGTACCGTTCCAAGGTCGGATTCCAGCCGCTCGCATCGCGCGCGAGGATCACCTCGATGTTCGGATCGGACCGCAGCTCGGTCGCGAGCTTCTCGGAGAGCGGTATCACGAGCTCGCGTTCGTAGTAGCCGGCGTACTGCGCACCTCCGTACATGGGCTCGTGCCCGGGCACGACGAGGATGCGGACCTTCTCGCCGCCTGCGGCCGCTTCGGTGTACGCGGCCTTGAGCTGCGCAACGGTGAGTGCGTCTGCGCCCGCGATCTTGGCGGTCGCGGCCTGGAGGTAGGAGGTCGGGAAGGCAAAGAGGAAGGAGGCGATCAACAGGACCGCGATGAGGACCGACCAATGACGAGCGTATCGAGACATATGTAGAGACTATACGTCATAGGACGATGAAGAATGGGTGTTCTTACGCGGCTATATTGACAAATATTGCATAATATGCTATTAAATACCCACTGCCTTGAGGGACATTCCATCCCGAGAACAGAGGAGATAGGCATGAAGACGATCCTTTCACTATCAGCGGCCGTAGCCGCGTTGCTCGTTTCGTCCGGCGCCTACGCCGAGACGAAGGCGGAGACGGTGGAGCTGCCCGACAAGTCGTTGCACACGACCGTGACGAGCAAGAAGGGCGGTATCTTCGCGCCCGGCACCGCCACCGTGACCGCCTACCACTGCAGTCCGAAGTGCGCCGTCGTGAAGACCGAGGCCGCCACCGGCCCGAGCCTGCTTGCGGGCGCTATCCCGAGCGCGCTCTACGCCGTCGGCGACTGGGCGAGCGCCAAGGCGCTCCGCCCGAACCGGCACGAGGTGTTCGTCTCGAACGACTCCTCGTCCCGCTCGCAGGGCGGCAACGCATCCGCGGAGTCGCAGGCGCGCGGCGGTCAGGCCGACGCCTTCGTCGACCAGTCCTACAGGGAGGACCACTATGTGGACGACGTCAGGATCTTCGACAACGTGATCGTGGTCCCCGACGTCCCGTCGCTGCCTTCGGCTACGACCTCCGGCGAGAAGGGCTGATCGCCACAGTACCAAGTACCCTTCGGGCCCGCTCTGCATATTGGAGCGGGCTCCGACTTTTTCTATATACTGGACCGCATGCATCCTGCGGACCCCGTCGAGAAGCATTTCACCCGCCTCAAGCCCGACCAGAAGAAGGCGCTCGGGAAGCTCGGCATTGAAACAGTGCGCGACCTCCTCTACCACTTCCCGGCCCGCTACGAGTCCGCCGGCCCCACCGGCACCATCGCCGGAGCGGCGACCGGCACCGACGTCACGCTCTACGGCACCGTCCGCAAGCCCGA
Source organism: Minisyncoccota bacterium (assembly GCA_035628215.1). GTDB lineage: Bacteria > Patescibacteriota > Minisyncoccia > Phycocordibacterales > Phycocordibacteraceae > C7867-001. Next base: position 1,662 of record DASPKG010000038.1, on the reverse strand, counting down.
GACCCGCAAGGCCTGGAAGAGTAGGAGGCCCATCGCCGAGGCGTGGCTCGAGGACGCGTCGGGGCGCATCAAGCTCATGTGGTTCAACCAGCCGTACATCGCGAAGACGTTAGCGGACGGCATGGTGGTCCGCGCGACGGGCAAGGTGACGGGCGAGGGATCGAAGCGCTACCTTGCGAATCCCGACCTCGATCGCACCCCCATCACGAGCGAGGAAGTGCACGACTCTTTGTTCAACGAGGCGACCGCCGAGAGCGAGCGCTCCCTCTACGCCATCTATCCCGAATCGAAGGGCATCTCTTCGTTGTGGTTTTTGCATGCGCAGAAGCGGCTCTTTGAAGGCGGGCTCCACGAGGCGGTCCCCGATCCGATTCCCAAGGAGATACTCGAGCGCTATAACCTCCCGTCCCTTTCCACCGCGCTCGTCTGGATGCATGCGCCGAAGAAGCAGGAGGATGCGACGGTGGCGCGCAAGCGGTTCGCCTTCGAGGAAGTGTTCGCCATCCAGCTCGGCATGCAGCGGGAGAAGCTCCACGCCGCCAGGGAGAAGGCGCTTCGGGTCGAGGTGAACCGAGGCGCGCTCGACGATTTCATCGCGTCCTTCCCCTTCCCGCCGACTTCCGCGCAATCCCGCTCCATCGAGAGCATCGTGAAGGACTTCGAGCAGTCCCATCCCATGCGCCGCCTCCTTGAGGGAGACGTGGGGAGCGGCAAGACCGCGGTTGCGGCCGCAACCGCATACATGGTCGCGACCTCGCGACCGCCCGGCAGGAAGGCAGGAACGCTCCAGGTCGCCTACATGTGCCCGACCGAGATCCTCGCCAAGCAGCACTTCTCGACCTTCGTTTCGTACTTCAAGGACCACCCGATCCCCATCGGCCTCATCACGGGCAGCGAATGCCGGAAGTTCCCCTCGAAGATCCGCCGCGAGGAATCGACGAAGATATCGCGCGCGCAGTTCAGTAAATGGGTAGCGAACGGCGAGATCCCGATCGTCATCGGCACGCACGCCCTGGTATACAAATCGCTCGAGTTCCAGAACCTCGCCTACGCCATCATCGACGAGCAGCACCGCTTCGGGAAGGCGCACCGTCAGAAGCTCGCGAAGAAGGACGGCATCTCCCCGCACCTCCTCTCCATGACCGCGACCCCCATCCCCCGCACGCTCGCGCTCACCATCTACGGGGACCTCGACATCTCGCTCCTTGATGAGATGCCGGCGGGCCGCAAGCCCGTCATCACGGAGATCATCGACCCCAATACCCGCGAGAAGGCATACGAGCGGGTGCGCTCGGAACTTGCGGAAGGCCGCCAAGCCTATGTCATCTGCCCTAGAATCGACGAGCCAGATCCCAGCAAGGAGATGGCGCTCCAGGCAAAGTCCGTGAAAGCGGAGGCGGAGCGCCTTAAGCAGGAGGTCTTCCCCGACGCCTCGATCGACATCCTGCACAGCAAGATGACGCCTGCCGAGAAGGAGAAGGTCATGGAACGCTTCGAGAGAAATGAGGTGCAGATACTCGTGGCGACCTCGGTGGTGGAGGTGGGCGTCAACGTCCCGAACGCGACCGTCATTCTTATAGAAGGGGCGGAGCGCTTCGGGCTCGCGCAGCTGCACCAGCTGCGCGGCCGCGTGGGCCGCGGCGCCCGCCAGAGCGCCTGCAT
>DASPKG010000037.1:0-8132 GCA_035628215.1 Minisyncoccota bacterium | reverse complement strand
GTCGTGTCGTCCTTGAAGTGCTCTCGGGCTACGTGCGGCCCCCAGAGCCAATCCCGGCCGCGCCGTGTTGGCTTGAGAATTTTGGTCTTGCCTTCGATAGGCTTGAGTCTCATGGCGCACCTCCTGCGCGGTTAAGGCGTTTGAATGTGATGACTGATCCACAGTCCGACGGGACTATACCACCGACGCACTACGGCGGCTAGCATAGAGTTTCGCCCAGTGCTATCCTCGATCCTGGTTGAAAGCACGGGCTTTCACGCACCTCAGGAGATTGCCATGTTTGATGCTCCACTGGATACCGCGCAGGAGCGGGTAGCGGCAGGCGCTGCGCTTCTGGACGCGCAGGCGCCGGGCTGGCGCGACCGCATTGACGTGGATCGCCTCAGCATCCAGTCCTGCGGCCGCTGCATGCTGGCCCAGCTCTACGGGAACTACGCGCGCGGCGTCAAGCACCTGGGACTGGATGCGAACGGGACTACGGTCCGCAACGGCTTCAACGCCGGCCCGGGCGTCTCGTTCAGCGAGCTGGACCGGGCCTGGAAGGCGCAGATCCTCACGCCGGCACGTTGAGCTCGTCGGCGCGGCAGCAAAGGCAAGCGGGCGCTGGTCATGGACCGGCGCCCGCTTTGTATTGCTTGCTCTACCGCCGCCACGCCCCGAACAAGGCGGTCACCAAGGACACGAGGATGGAGAAGAAGAAGGCCGGCCAGAACCCGTCCACCGTGAATCCGGGTACGAAGGCACCCGCGAGCATGATGAGGAGCGCATTCACCACGAGCGAGAAGAGGCCCAAGGTCAGGATGTTGATCGGGAGCGTGATGATCCCGATCAAGGGCTTCAGGAATGCGTTGATGAGCCCGAGCACCACCGCGAGCACGAGCGACCCCACGAGGGTCACATCGATGCCCGGGATGAGGTAGGCGGCGATGAGGATCGCGACCGCCGTGAGAAGCCAATGGATGAGAAACATGGTACGGGATTAGGGAATAACGTATACAGCATACCGCGGCCGTATAAACAGAAGGTGAAGGCTAGGCGATGCCGAAGAGCTTGCCGACCGCCACCCCGACGAGGATCGCGGTCCCGCCGAGCGCGACCATCCGCACCACGCGCGGCCATGCCCGTCGCTTGGAGACCCGCGCGTGCACGAGCCCGAGGATGGACAGCGCGATGAGCGAGAGCGTGATGGAGCCCGCGAGCGTGTACTCGGGCGGCAGCAGCAGGTACGGCAGGATGGGCACGAGCCCGCCCACGATGCAGGAGAGGAACATGACGAGCCCGCCGAGGGCCGCCCGCTTGCTCGTCATGGTGCGCTTCTTTTCGTACTCCTGCGCGGACTCCTCGGAGAGGAAGCTCCCGATGCCCATGGAGAAGGCCTCGACGAAGATGTACACGAAGCCGGTGAGGAGGATGGTCTCATGCGGCACCTGCTCGGCCGCGATGCCCGAGAGGAGGCCGACGGTGGCCGCGAGGCTATCCTCGATCCCGAAGATGATGTTGCGCACGTAGAGGCTCCCCTGCCGCGCGTCCTGCATGCTAGCGGGCGAACACGAAGCTCTTCACCACCTGATCGAGCGCGCCGTACGCATCTTCGAGCACGGCCTCGGAAACGTCGTCCGGATGCGCGCCTTCGCGGTAGCGCGAGCCCGCGGTAATCCGCTCAATCGCCACACAGGCGCCCTCGTGCACGGTGCGGTAAGATTCGCCGCGCACGTACCGTTGCATGCCGGCGTCCCCGAAGGAGAAGACCTTCCAGGTCGCGCCGCCGAAGGTCGCATCGGGAAGCGCCGTCTCGCCGCGGTCAGCGGTCGGTCGCAGGCACTCCCTGACCTCCCGCACGTCCGTGCTCGCGCCGATGCGCACCACCGCTTCGAAGTGGCGCGGGTATGCGTGCTCGCTTGCGGTCGCGTAGGTCGTTATGGAAACGATGGGGTTCCCTTCGCCGATCGCGTTCACGCGCCAAGAAGACGGCAAATGCGCGGAAGCGAAAGCGTCGGCGACCACTGCGCGCTCCGGGTACGTGATCGCGAACCCGTAGGGCCCGTTCGTGTAGATGGCGCTGCCGGTGAGGTCGGGCGTCGGCGTGGCGACGGGCTGCATCGTCGCAGCCGGCTGCGGCAGCGGCGTCTTCGCGATGAGCCACGCGAGCGCCAGACCGCTCACGAGGAGTACCGCAACGATCCAGATGCGGTGGAAGCGCCAGGGCATACGGCCGGAGTATAGCACGCAGGCTATGCGAGAATCTGGATGCTGCGCACGTAGATCACGTCCGCCTCCGCGATGCCGGCGACGCGCACGTGGTCCCCGGGCGAGACCGGATACCCGCCGCCTGCGGAGAAGACGCAGGGGACGTCCCCCACCATGCAGACCGTCTGCGCATCGAAGACGAGGCGCTTGGTTTTCACCGCCGCGGTGCCGTCCGCCCTGGGCTCCCCGTACAGGACGAAGGGCTGCACGTCACGTGCGGGCGCGTCATCGAAGACGATCGTCCCCTCGACCACGAGCGGCACGTCAACCGGCGCGAGCGCGACGGTCGCCGTCTGCGGAATCTCGGAGACGGGCGGGAGTTCCGTGATCTTGTCCTGGGCGTAGATCGCGAGCACCACCGACCCGATCACGAATATGATGAGGAGCACCAATCCTTTCCACATCGCTCCACCATAGCGAAGGGGCGCTTTACGTTCCGTGAACGCGCTGCGACGGATGGCCCCTAGGTTCCTGACGCCTCCCGGAGGCGGTTCACCACGAATTCACGCGGTAGGACCGATAGGAACCATCCGGCCTTGGGGCCCGAATCCCGGTTCAGGAAGATGCGGTACAGCGCGGCAAAGAGCTCCTTCGGCTCGATCGGTACCTCGGCCTTCAGCTCATGCAGGCGATGGTGCACCTCCTCGCCGGTGCGGTCCGTATCGAAAAATCCGGCGAGGGTCCGGAGCGCATCTCGCTGCCGGTCCGTAAGCGCAAGGCCCGTAGGCACCGAATCCTGGAGCTCGTAGCGATACCGCTCGGGCGCGTAGGTCGCAAGCCAGAAGCGCGCGTACCCCGCTCGCTCCTCAAGGAGCGCCCGCTCTTCCGCGGTGAGCGGCGCGCCTTTGGCGGCACTGGCCTCCGCAGCGAGATCGAGGTGCGGCATCTGCACGATGAACGCGACCTGCGAGAAGCGCATCTGCCAGGGCGCGGATAGTTCCGCGCGCTGCGCCGGAAGCTGGCAGAGCGCGTAGAGACGGGTGAAGTCGTCCGCGACGCCGTTGCGCACGCTCTCCGCGAGATCGTCGTACCAATCGTAGAGGCGCGGGATGGAATCCCCCTCCGGGTCGACGTCGATCTGCTGGTTGATGTCCTTCCCGAGCAGCACGAGGCGCAGCAGCTGCGGAGGGAAGAGGTCGCTCATGTCTTTAGCGGAGGAGCCTCGACCTTTCGAAGATGACATCTTCTTACCGCCGACGAGGAAGAATTCGTAGGGGATATCGTAGGGTGACTCCCGTTTGAAGACTTCCGTTGCAATATGCTTCGCGACATCGCGGGATCCGCCGCGTGTCGAGTGGTCCTTGCCCGCGCCCTCGATATCCACGCCAAGCGCGCTCCACTTCGCGGCCCAGTCCGCTTTCCAGAAGAGTTTTGCCGCACCCTTCCATGGCGCAACGCGCCCCTCGTATCCGCAGGGTACGCACTCGTCCGGTGAACGGTCGCAGGCGTAGCCCACCGTCTCGCCATCAAAGTCGTAGGCCCGGGTCGTCATCATCTTGCCGCACCGTTCGCAGATAACTGAGATGGGAAGCCAGTTTTCGTCCTTCACGGAGCCCGATACCTCCTTCTGGATGCGGCGGATGTCCGCGGCATGTGTAAGCGCGGTCCGAATGTACGGATCCATGTCCCCGGTCGCATAGAGATCGGCGTAGAGCCGGTAGTATGTGGGCGTAAAGCCGGCCTTCTGGTGTACACGTGCGAACTCGTCCGCGTAATACTCCGCGTAGTTTTCGAAACCTGGCTCCGGCGACGGGACGGTATACAACGGCTTACCCAGATGCTCTTCAAATGCGGCGCGATCGAGATACGCAGGAACAGTATCAAAGGGGTCGAAATCGTTATGCTCCCAGAGGAAGCGGTTATCGATCCCGTATTCGGTGAGCACTTCGCTTACGATTCCGTGGATCGCGACGCCGCGCATCGAGCCGATGTGCACCCTACCCGACAGCGTCTTCTCATCGCGGATAAGGAGCGGACGTTTTGTCCCCTCCTTCGTCGCCTCTATGTCCTTCGCGATGCGGTCTGCCCAGAACATGCAGGCATCCTACCACGCCTGCAGCCTTGGCTTAGTTGCCTTCTGGGAGCCAGAGCGCCCGGTTCGCTTCGCCCTCCTGCGGCCAGGCGTTGCTCGGGGTCGGTGCGATCTTCGCGCGCACCGGCATCTCCTCGGTCGTGGTGCCTGCATCGAGCATGAGGGTGGCGGAGCCTGCGGTATCCGCAGCCGGGGCGGAAAGCTCAGCGCCCACGTCCGCGATGCCGGGCAGGATGTTCGCTGCCGTATGGTTGCGCGCCTCAGCGACGCGATGCGCCTGGGCGCGTAGCCCCTCGGCAAGCTGGGTGCCTGGGTCTGCAGGCGCTGCCTTCGCCGCCATCATCATGGTCGCGGTATCGGCAGCCTCTGCTGCCGGGGGCGCAAGTGACGCGGCGCGCTTGGTGAGCTCCTCCTCGAGATCGGTACGCACCATAAGCGATGCCGCGATGTCTCCTTCGGACTCAAGGGTCGCTGCGGCGACGCTTGAGGCCTCGACGTTCTGGGCGACCTGCGCATCGAGGTAGCTCGCGGTCGTCTCGTCGAGCCTGCCCTCGGCAAGGAGCGCGATCGCTTCGTCGGCGCGCCGCGTGGCGAGCTTCGCGGAGAGCTCCGCCTTCTCCATCGGGGTGTCCGCGAGGGTCGCCGCCACCTTCTCGTTCACATTGATCTTGAGCGCGTAGAGGACATCGCCCGGGACCGCGCGCTCGGCGCCGGTCGCCGCGCCCCCGCCCGCGACCATGACGACGAGCACGAGCGCGCCCGCGTAGAGCGTGCCCTTCATGCGGAAGAACGAGGCAAGCGGGGAGAGGATCGGGGTGTGCGAAAGCGCCCCGTTTGGAACGGTGTGGAGGTCGGCGTAGGAGGCGAGCGCATCCCGGATGCGCGCAAAGGACGCATCCGAGAGCTTCGCCTCGCGCAGGCCGCGTATGAAATTGATGAAGCGATGGTTCATGGTTGTAGTTGCTGCTGCACCTTCTTGATCGCGCGGTTGAGGCGGACCGAGATGGCGTTCGGGGTCTCGCCCGATATGCTGGCGATGTCGCGCGGGGAAAGCCCATCGACGAAGCGGAGCATGAGGGCCTCCTTCGAGGGACCATCCAAGGTATCGATCACGCGCAGCACCTCCTGGTGCTCGGCGTGCTCGGTGATCTTCTTGAAGTCCTCGCCGGCGAAGTCGATGCCCTTCTCATTGAGCAGGTCTAAGGAGGTCTCCTTCTTCTTGCGGTACCAGTCGATGACCAGGTTCCGCGCGACCGTATACAGGAGCGCCCGGGCGTTCCTGAGCTCGGTGCCCTCACGGACCGTCTGCCAGAACCGGAGGAACACCTCCTGGGTGAGGTCCTCCGCGACCTCCCGGCTCGATACCTTCATGAGGCAGAAGCGGTAGATATCGCTGCCGTAGGCATCGTAGGTCTCGAGGAAATAAGCTTTGGCGTCCTCCTGGTCCATGAGTAATGACGTATCGGCCGATACCCTCTTACGGGCGGCCGTTTCCCTAGGATACCGCTTAGAGCCTGTATTCCCTAGGCTTCGCGCACGTATACGAAGCGCGGGCCACGGTAGTTATGGTCGGGCCGGTCGACCTCCTCGATGAACATGGAGCGCGGCCGCACGCAGAGCGGCGCGGGCGCACCCTCGTACAAGGGCTTGTACACGACCATGTCCTCCCCCGTCTCCGTATTGAAGGCGATGCCGATGACCTCGTAGAGCTTATCGGGGTCCTTGAAGTGGTAGTAGATGCCGGGGATGGGTTCCATATATCAGGGAGTATATATCGTGCCTGCGCGCCAGCAATCGATCACGTTCTTGCTCGGCAGGAACATATTCTCTGGAAGCTCTTCGGGCAGGTACCAGCTCCAGTTGCGGGATTTCCCGGGCTCCGCATCGTAGGGCTCGCCGGACCTCCAGGAAAGGAGCATGCCGATCGTGACGAAGTGCTTTCCGTATACGCGGTCGTTGATGACGCAGATCATCCGCTCGACTGCGGCATCGGTGAGCCCGGTCTCCTCCTGAAGTTCGCGCAAGGCGGTCTCCTCAAAGGTATCGCCCTGCTCGAGGTGCCCGCCGGGGATCTGCCACGACCCCGCGCCGTGGCTCGCGAGCCGCTCGCCGAGCAGGATCCTTCCTTCCTTAAGAACGAGCACGCCGATGCCGACTTTGGGCCGTTCTTCCATTACTCCAGATAGTACTATAGGGTGAATAGATGAAGCGGCCTCTAAAGAAGCGACCGGAACCCAAAGCTCCCGGCTTCCCCATGCGCCTCAACCAGTACCTCGCGCATAAGGGCCACGCCACCCGCCGCGGCGCCGATGAGCTCATCGAGAAGGGTGTCGTGTATGTGAACGGAACGAAGGCCAGGCTCGGCGACAAGGTGAACGAGAAGGATACGGTCGAAGTGCGCGTGAAGCGCCCGCGCAGCTACGTATACCTCGCCTTCCATAAGCCCAAGGGCATGGACACCCATAAGGAGCCGACCGGCACCACGGACGTGATCAGTTCGCTACCGTCGGACCTGAAGCGCCTCAAGCTCTTCCCCGTCGGGCGCCTCGATAAGAACTCCCGCGGGCTCATCCTGCTCACCAACGACGGCCGCGTCACGGACCGCCTCCTCAACCCCGAGCACGAGCACGAGAAGGTGTACGAGGTGATGACGAAAAAGCCGCTTCGCGAGAGCGCGAAGGAGAAGCTCGAGCAGGGCGTCGTGATCGAGGGGTACCGCACGAAGCCCGCCAAGGTGACCATCCTCTCCGAGAACCGCTTCCGGATCGCGCTCACCGAAGGGAAATCGCACCAGGTGCGCCGCATGGTGGTCGCGCTCTTCAATGAGGTAGCGGACCTCAAGCGCACCCGCATCGGGAACATCGCGATCGAGCCCTTGAAGCCCGGCGAATACCGGAGGCTCTCGGGCAAGGAGCTTGAGACCTTTTTAGATAGCCTTGGGCTCAGCTAGCCCTTCCACTGGCTCGCGGCGAGATCCACCCGCAGGCCCCTGAACGCCACGCCCTCTGCTTCGAGCATCTTCCGCTTGGTCGGGATGCCGTGCCCGGCGCTGTATCCGGTGAGCGCGCCGTTCGACGCCACCACCCGATGGCAGGGCGTCTTCGGGATGTCGGGATTGCTGCGCATCGCGGCGCCTACCGCCCGCGCAGCCTTCGCGTTCCCCGCAAGCTTCGCAAGCTGCGCGTAGGTGGCCACCTTCCCTTTCGGGATGCGGCGGGTGAGCTCGTAGATTTTCTGCGTGAACGGATTCATCCTATTGCGGGGTGGCGTCCTCGTTCAAGACTGGCGGGTCAAACTGCCCGAACTCGAAGGAATCGAGCACATGTTCGTACGCCTCGAGGATCTCGTCCTCAGGGGTGAGCCAGGTCACGGAGACGGCGATGATGTCGTCCCCATGCGCGAAGGTGGTCGTCTTACCCTCGTAGAGCCCGGACCAGGTGTTGGTGTATGCGGCCTCGCCGCCGACCCTGCGCTCCGCGAGCTTTCCATCCCCGAGCTTGAAGTTCGCGATATTGGTGGTCGTGATCCAGTTCATCACCGGCTGCTGATCGATATCGTTCTGGTAGACGTCCACCGTGATCGCGGTCGGACCCTCGCCGTTCTCGGGCGGGACGGCGTTCTCCTCGGCAACGAGCATGACCTGGTAGTGGCCGCGGTGTGCGTCGCCGCGCTCCGCCTCGGTGAGGACGTACCCTTCCGGATACGTGAAGCGGAAGTCGTGCTCGAAGTTGGTGTAGCGCATCGCGGCGACCGCGCCAGGCGCCTCGTTAACCGGCTCGGCCGGCGAGAGCGCTTTCCTGGTCGAGAATGCATAGGCTGCAGCGCCCACGATAAGGAGCGCAAGCACGATGAG
>DASPKG010000036.1:0-5245 GCA_035628215.1 Minisyncoccota bacterium | reverse complement strand
ATGCTCCTCGACGAGCGCGACGATCTCCTGGATGTGGGCGACGCGCAGCGCGGGGTCCGAGAGGGTCGCGTGGATCTTCGCGCCGTCGCTCCACATGATGGTCGGGACGTAGCGCACCCCCTCCTTCTTCGCGGCGCTCTTCAGTTTGCGCCAGTGCGATGCATTCATCTTCCCGGCATCGTTGATCTGCCCGTTCGTCTTCACGGTATACGTGAACGGATTCACCTCATCGAGCTGATGGATGTGCTTGCGGGCGTCGTCCGCGCCCTTCTTGGCCGCCCAGTACGGGATCCAGCCGGAGTACTCGAGGTCGGTGGTTTGCGCCTGCGCTGCCGCGGCGAACATGGGAGAGAACGAGGCGACGACGAGCGCGAGGCCGGCGAGGACTGCGAAGACGACGCCGAGGTGGTGGAAGAATTTCTTCATAGGGATCACAGTATACCAAAAGACGAACGAGGCCGCAGATCCTGTCTGCGGCCTCGTTCTATCTTCGTATGTGGTTTACGTGCGCGCGAGCGCGGGGGTCTCGAACATCTCGCGGAGCTCCTCCTGGGTGGCGGGCATCTCCTTGATGTCGATCTTCCCCACGACCGTGATGGTCACGCCGCCGCAAACGCCGACCGCCTTGGCGGGGTTCATCTCAGCGCCAGCCACCGGCACGGTATCCGTCTGGTCGAGTAGGATGTCGATCTTCTTCGTCCAGCGGCTGTGCATGGTGTCCGCGATGACGCGGTAGCCGATGAGATGCTCCACGGCGCCGAACTGGCAGCGGGGCGAGTCCGCGGCTGCGCGCTCGACCTTGATCACCGTGCCGAACGGGAGTTCGGCAGCCAGATCCTGGGAGCGCGCTGCGACGATCTCGGGATTCGTCCATGCACCGGATGCGGTGATGAAGGGATCCGCGTCGGTCTGCGCGGGGACGGCGTTGTAGGCCGTCATGCTTACCGTATAGCTTTGGGTCGCTCGCTTCTCGAGGGCGACCTTCGTAGGGGAAGGCTCGTCCTCGGCTGCGGTGGCGACGGCAGGTGCGCTGGTTACTTGCGCATGTGCCGGGGCCCCAACGCTCGCCGGTAAAAAGAAAATGCCGATTACGGCAATAGCGATGAATTGCATATTCACCGGGTATTCCAGATTGCTCTGAAACGGCCCAGTGAGGCCATTCTAGCAGACTTGACAGGTTTTGTCAAGTGCTGTGGAAGGGGTTGGCCGGATGGGCTTCATATGGTCTTCAGGGGGTCAAGGCCTAGTATCCCCTGGTCAATGGTGCTAAAGTACCGCGTAATTACGCCATATATGAAAAGAAACCGGAAGCTGTGGTTCCGTGCGAAGCGCTTCGGGTGGGGCTGGTACCCCGCCTCCTGGCAGGGATGGGCCGTGACGGTCGCCTACACCCTCCTCTATGTCCTTTCGGGGCTTCTCTTCGGTGCGTTCGCGCCTGCGGTGGTCGCCGAGGGTGGCTCTGTGCTCGAGGGATCGGTGCTCTTCGCCTCCCTGCTCGTTCTCATCACCGCCTCCCTGCTCGCGATCTGCTATCGGTACGGGGAACGGCCGAGGTGGCGGTGGGGGTAGCGCGCAATACAGGTTTTCTTTATTCCCCCTCCATCTTTCCCTGAACTTCTTCTCGTATTCTCAGCGAACAAGGATGATCATGTTCGCTACCTTAAGAGAAATTTGAATTTTTCTTTATAACTATTTTATCTCGAGTCCTTAGGATGGCGTCATACCACTAGTCACTCATCTATGATGCCAGTCCGAGGGCTTATGCTCATCGAGATACTCATCGTGCTTGGCATGCTCGCGCTTCTCTCGACGGTCGTGCTGGTCGCTGTGAATCCGCTCAGGCAGTTCGCCCAGGCGCGCAACACGCAGCGCGAGGCGAATGTTTCCGCGCTTCTGAACGCCGTCGGGCATCGTCTGGCAGATAATCGCGGGATTTTCGAGATCGCAAGCAGCACCTGCAGCGCAAGGCTTCCTATCTCCCCTACCGCAATTAGCAGTTCGGGCGGCTATGATCTGCGTCCCTGTCTCGTTCCTGCTTACCTGCCTGAGCTCCCATTCGATCCGCAGGAAGGCACGAATACCTGTACTACCGAGACCTGCTCCGCTGCCGGGGAGGCGTACGATACGGCTTATACGATATCGCAGGATGCATCGACATCTCGCATTACAGTCTGTGCGCCCTTACATGCCGAACCAGCAATCACTGACTCATCGGAATTCTGCCTTACTCGCTAATTCTAAGCGTAATTCGATAAAAGAATGTTTGAAGGCAAGTATGTAAAAAAACATAAAGCCTGGGTGAGAGATAAGCAGATGCTCGACCTGAGGACTGTACCAGCAGATTTCTTCTATCATGAGCGTGAAGTCTGGTGGACCGCGATTGGCGTGAATATAGGTGTTGAAATAGATGGCAAGAACGAAGGCTTTGAACGACCAGTACTAGTCGTGCGTAAGATCAATGCGGATCAGTTCTTTGGAATCCCACTCTCGTCCAATAAGAAAATCGGAAGGTTGCGTATTCCTATTAAGAATACTTGGTGCGCCGGCACTCTTTACCTCAATCAGCTTCGTGTTTTAAGTACGAAGCGAATGTTGAGGAAAATGGGAACGCTGGACCGTCACTCTTTTGTTGATGTAAAGATGCGCCTAGTAAACTATCTGTCAGAAGAATGGTTGGATACTCGCGAATATGAAAGCAGTCGAACCCCGACGCAAGGCCGGGGTTCTCGGAGGCCGAAGCCACGAATATAGCTAGTATACAGAGCAATCCTGAATTTACAAGTAATAGCGGGAATAGCTCTAGCTATCCGAGCTAATTATCTTACCAATTCAACTGACCGCCCGTCTTGTATTCGGTAACGCGGGTCTCGAAGAAGTTCTTCTCCTTGTTGAGGTCAACCGCCTCGCTCATCCACGGGAACGGATTGTCCACGTTGTACTGGGCCGGGAGCCCGACGCGCGCCAGCCGGCGGTCCGCGATGTGCTCGATGTACTGCTTGAACCCGGCCGCGTTCATGCCGAAAATGCCCTTCGGGAAGACCTCCTGCGCGAAGGTGTACTCGAGCACCACGGCGCGCTTCACGAGATCCACGAGGTGCTGCTGGAAGGCAGGGGTCCAGACCTCCGGCTGCTCCTCCTTGATGCTATTAATGAGATTAATGCCGAAATTGAGGTGCTGCGACTCGTCGCGCATGATGTACTGGATCTGCTCCGCGGAACCCGTGAGCTTGTTCTGGCGCTGGAAGCCGAACATGACCGCAAACGACGAATAGAAGAAGATGCCCTCCATGATCAAGGAGAAGACCGCGAGGTTCTCGACAAATTTCTGGTCCGCCTCGAGAGTGCCCGTCTTGAAGTTCGGATCGAAGATGCCCTCGTTGAGGGAGAGGACCATGTTGTCCTTGTTGTAGATCGCCTCGACCTGCCGGTACATGTTGAAGATCTTCGCCTCGTCCATCTGCAAGGACTCCACGATGTACTGGTACGCATGCGTGTGGATCGCCTCCTCGTACCCCTGCCGCAGGAGGTATATCCGGCACTCGGGGCTCGTGATGTGCTTGTAGATGCCGAGCACCACGTTGTTCGCCGCGATGGAGTCCGCGGTCGTGAAGAAGCCAAGCACGGTCTCGAACGCCCTGCGCTCGTCGTCCGAGAGCACGTTCGGGCTCTTCCACTGCTCGATGTCCCGCTGCATGGAGATCTCGGTCGGGAGCCAGTGGTTGGCGTTACCGGCCATGTACGCTTCCCAGGCGAAAGTGTGGCGCATCGGGTAGAGCTGGACGACGTCCGCGTCTTCCCCATTGATGATGCGGCGCTTGTTGATGTCAACGACTCCCGCTCCTTTGTTGATAGGCATACGATGTATTGATTACCGATAATCAGGGATCGTGGGTCCCTCGACGGACTCTCATTGTCGCGCGCTTCATGCGGTACCGCAACCTGTTGAAAGCGACACGAGCCGGCATTTGCCGGCTCGTGTCAATAGATTATGCGGCTGGGTTAGGCTTCGCAGCTCTCGCAGACCCCGCTTTCCTCCCCTGCCGCCACGCGGGCGAGCTTCGCCTGCCATTCTTGGGCAGAAAAGCCCTCGGGAACGCCAAGCGTTGGCTGCGTCGGCGCTGCCGCGGCCATAACCGGCACAGGCTCAAGGCTCTCGACCGCCGCAACGACGGCTTCTGCCGCGACCGCTGCGGTCATGGGGCCGCCGACGCCGCGGGTGTGGGTCGAGCCGTACTCGGCGGTCGAAACGGTCGCCTTCTCCACTTGGGATGCCCCCAGGCTGCGCAGGTAGTAGGTGGTCTTGAGGCCCATCTGCCAGGCCATGAAGTAGATATCGGAGAGCTCGCGGCCGGAGGTCCCGGAGAAGAAGATATTGAGCGACTGGGACTGGTCCATCCACTTGCCGCGGCGGGCCGCCGCCTCGACGAGCCATTTGCCGTCGATCTCGAACACCTCCTTGTACTTGTCCTTCAGCCGCTGCGGGATCTCGTCGATGTGCTGGATCGAGCCGTCGGCGTACTTGATGCGGTTCAGCATCCCCGTATCCCAAAGGCCCAGCTGCTTCAGGTCCTCGACGAGGTACTTGTTGACCACGACGAACTCGCCCTCCTTGTTCGACTTCACGTAGATGTTCTTGTAGATGGGCTCCACGCAGGGGATGCAGCCGACGAGATTCGCGGTGGATGCCGTCGGGGCGATCGCCATGGTGTTGGAGTTGCGCATGCCGTACTGCTTCACGTGCTCGCGGACGGGGGTCCAATCGAGCTTGCCGCCGCGCTTCACCTTGATCTCCTCGCCGCGCTCCTCCTGGAGGAGATCGATGGTGTCCTGCGGGAAGATGCCGCGGTCCCATTTGCTGCCCTTATAGCTCTCGTAGGTGCCGCGCTCTTTCGCGAGCTCGGAAGACGCGAGGATGGTGTAGTACGCGACGACCTCCATGGATTCGTCCGCGAACGCGAGCGCCTCCGGGGTATCGAAGTTGATGTTGAGGGCGTAGAGCGCGTCATGGTACCCGCGCACCCCGAGCCCCACGGGGCGGTGCCGCATGTTGCCGCGCTTAGCGTCCTCCGTCGGGTAGTAGTTGAGGTCGATGACGTTATCGAGCATGCGAACGGCGGTACGGGTCACCTTCGCCACGAGCTCGTGGTCGAACTTGCCGTTCACAACGAACTTCGCGAAGTTAAGCGATCCGATGGTGCAGACTGCGGTCTCCTCGTCGTTGGTGTTCAGCGTGATCTCGGTGCAG
>DASPKG010000035.1:0-3689 GCA_035628215.1 Minisyncoccota bacterium | reverse complement strand
GTGGTGCAGCGGCAAGCTTCTTGAGCGTCGGAAACTGCCTGAGGAAATCCCGGTAGTACGGGACGACCCGCTCCACCTGCGTCTGCTGGAGCATGACCTCGGAGACGAGGACGCGGTACGGGTCGTCCGTCTTCCTCCAGGGGAGATCGTGGCGCCCGTGGAGCTCGTAATGCCTCCAGACGAGGTTCCTAAATCGCTGTGGGGTCAGTCCCGTCATCGACGATGATCGTCTCCATGCGTTCCACCGTCGGCTCTAACGGAACGATGAAGATACCGAGCAGGTAGGCGATGATTCCGGGGAAAACGCCGGTGATAACCGTGAGTACCATGTAGATAAGCCGGACGAGGTTCGGGTCCACTGCGAAATACGCGGCCACACCACCGCAGAGCCCCATGAGGACGCGATGCTCCCGGCTCCGGTAGAGTTTCTTCTGCATGGGGAGAGTATACGCTAGGGCAGCATTTCGTGCTGCTCCAAGGACCAGGCAGGCGTGCAGGCGATGATGAGGGTCAGCTCTCCCTCCCAGGCGACCTCCTCAAAGGGCTCGTAGAAGATGACGTCCCCTGCCCCGATCTCGTGGGTCTTCCCGCCGATCGTAATGGTGCCCGTTCCCGCCTCGACGTACACGATCTCCTTCACCTTCGTGTTGCGCATGGTGCCGGTCGCAGGAACCCGTCCGGTGATCATCACCTTCGCGACGTTGAGGTCCGGCTCGTGCGTGTCGTATTCGTGGGATTGGAACGACGGGCCGCCGTTAAAGAGCCTTGCTTCGGTACTGCGGATGATTCTCATGTCTGCCTCCTCCGCACGGTGAGGATGCGGGCCTGGTAGATGGTCGCGATGACCTGGATCGTGCCCATGAGGACGAAGAGCGCCTGGAACGAGAGGTAGCTCACGATGAGGCCGCCGATGACGATCGTGATGCCGGTAATGATGTTCGCGGTGCCGTCGGCAAGCCCCCAGGAGGTGCCGTCGAGCGACGCCTCGGAGGACTCATCGAACAGGGCGTCCCAGGTCGGGGTCGCCATCGCGGCGGCAACGCCGAGCCCCGCCTGCACGATGAAGAGGCCCGTCGGGGTGGTCACGAGGAGATAGGCGAAGGTGAACACGGCGTTCAGCGCATAGCCGAATACCATCAGCTTCCCCTTGTCGATCGAGGTATCGGAGAGGCGCCCGAACACGATCGAGAGCACGCCGTATACGATGAGGTACGCGGCCCAGGCCCAGGAGAGGTCGAGGATGGTGCCGCCGATCTCTTCCGAGAATACGGCAAGCAGCGGGCCGAAGAGCCCTTCGCCCACGTACCATATCCCGCTGCCGATGAGGAGGATGCGCGCTTCTCGGGTCACGGTATTGAGTGTAGCACTTGGATTTCCTCTTTTAAAAGTGCTTCATGACTCGGCCGCCGTATATCTTCAGATATTCGAGCACCGTGAGCGACCAGGTACGCTGATCCTTGAAGTACAGATCTCGCGCATGATTAGTGGAGGGCGCTCCTCGTCGGATAAGCTGTGGGTGCCAGTCTGCTACCGCTTGGGAGGTCAGATACGCCCGGCGGAGATGATAGGGAGAAGTGACTATGATGACCTTTTCCGGCATCCACTGCATCCGATGAAGTAGGGCGACTGAGTTAATGACATTCTCGGGCGTATTGACTGCCTCGGTCTCGAGTATGAGCTGATCTCTTCCCACTCCCAACTTCTCTGCCTCCTGTGCGTAGAATTCAGCTTCACTCAGGTCAGCCTCATGTACATACGAGGCGTGTTTGCCTGAAAACAGCAGTTTCTCTGCATAGCCGAGTTTCAGTAACCGTACACCTTCGATCATGCGCGTAAGCTCGATGCCGCCGAATACGAAAATGAGATCGACTTTGGCAAGTTCATCCTCTTCAGCGAGATAATCCCAGAGACGGTGTAATTGCTCCTGAACCGCTGGATTGGTGCATGCAATCTGGACAGCTTCGAACGATTGCGTGAGGATGCAATCGATCGCCTCTGCATTATTCCCGTCGAGGTTCACGTATGAGTAAGGATCCTCCGCGATCCCTACCGAGGTGAAGAGTTCGGTCAGGTATTCAAATCTGATATCTGCGAAGGCGGTCTTGGCAGGGATCTTTTCGGCGAGCGCATGCAGGTAGGCACCATCCTGCGGGAGGTGCGGATTCATCATAGCTCGTAGATCACGTCCTTCCTTTCCACCACCACCGGCCAGCCATGTTTCTTGGCATGGCGGTACAAGAGCCGGTTCGGGTTGAAGGCGATGGGGTTCTCGACCATGGTCAGCATGGAAATGTCGCTCTCGGTATCCCCTACCCCGAAGGAGCTCCGGAAGGTGAGGTTCTCCTTCTCGACGGCGCGCTTCAGGACCGCGGACTTGTTCATGATGAGGTGCTCGTCCTCGATGTTGCCCGTGAAGCGGTTGGTGGCGCCGGTCTCGTAGAACGTGCCGTACGACTTATCGAACCCGAGCTCGTAGGCGAACCCGTCCACGATGAACTTCGGGGAGTGCGAGATGGCGAGGAGGTAGTAGCCCTTCTTCTTGAGGTCATCGAGGAGGTCGCGGGTGTAGCGGTAGGTGCGCTCGTGCTTCCCTTCGATGATTTCGCCGGCGACGTCCGCGACCTCCCCGTACGGCACGCCCTTGGCGTACTTGCCGAAGGCCTGCACGACCTTCCGGATGAAGGGCTCGTATTCCCCTTTGCGGTTGAGCCACTCGAGTTGCGAGGTCTCGTAGGATTTGCGGGCCTCGGGCGGGAAGATCTCCCGGGCGATCAATTCCTCGACGAGCTCGATCAAGAGCGTCGAGCGGAAGAGGGTGCCGTCGATGTCGAAGACCGCCACGGGCTTCTGGTGCTCCATGGGTAAATGGTACCGCTTCGGGAGGGAAATAAAAAAGGCGCACGAAGCGCCTTAGGGAGTCGGGGTCTCGGATCCAGGGAGTGAGGGAGTGCAGGCCTGTTAGCTTTGGTCGCAGTGCCTACCACTTCGGTACGTCGCGAGGACGCGCGCTGGTGGATGGTTGCAACCTTCCCCCGGAGGAAAAACACACGCTCGCCCACATGGAGAGCCGAGACCGCCGACTGGTGCCCGTTGGGGGGCACCAGAGTTGAGCTTAGTCCTGCATAGAACGACTGTCAACTATTTCGCCTTGGGCCACACATTCGCCGCCGGCGGCCAGAGCTTGGTCAAGGGATGCTCCTCGCAGGGGTGCGGGATGGCGGGACAGACGTAGCGGCCATAGAGCACGAGCCCGTTATTGACGTACCGCCAGTCCTCCTTGGGGACCAAGGCCTCGAGCTCCTTCGAGATCTTCGTGAGGTCGGTGGAGTCCACGAGATCGAACCGCAGCGCGAAGCGCCGCACGTGCGTGTCCGTTGGGATGCCCTCCCAGACGTTGTAGAGCTCGCCGAGCACGACGTGCGCGGTCTTGTACGCGACCCCCGGCAATTCGATGAGCTCGGAGGCGGTCTTCGGGACTTCCCCGCCGAACTTCTCGTTGACCAGCTTCGCCGCCGCGATAATGTGCTTGGCTTTGTTCTGGAAGAAGGTCAGCGAGGAGATCTCCTTGGTGAAGGCGGCAAGGTCCGCCTCCGCGAAGGCATCCACCGTCCGGTACTTCTTCCAGAGCGTGTCCGTGACCGCGTTCACCTTCTTGTCCGTGCACTGGGCAGACAGCACGACCGAGGCGA
>DASPKG010000034.1:0-4744 GCA_035628215.1 Minisyncoccota bacterium | reverse complement strand
CCGTCCGATTTGTTCATGAATACGAGGACGTCGCTTGCGCTATCGAGCGAGAGCGCCTGCGCGTCGATCGAAACCTGCGCGATCTGGCGGGGGTCGAAGACAAGCGTCGCCACCCGCGTCGCCATATCGATGCGCCAGACACGGTCCGAGAAGGGACGCGCGCCCTGGTACCAGTCGTCCGGGAGCAGCCCCGCGACGGACGTCGGCACGCCGCAGTAAAGGGCGCTCCCATCCGGCGTCCAGACGCACTTCTCCGGCAGGGTGGCAAGCGGGAGCGGCAGCGTGGTGCGCGCCGAGACATCGAGCACCTGCGTATATAGTTTCCCGCGATCCACGTAGCTATAGAGCACGTTCCTTCCCGAGGGCGACGGCAGCGTTGAAAGGCCGCGCAGCGGGCCGAGGAGCCGCGTGAAGGTGCCGCCGCTCACGATGAAGGCGTAGCCGTCGAGGTGCGCGGTCGGTTTCGTTTGCGCGAGGTAGCTCGTGCCGAGGTACGCGACCCGGAGCGAGGAGAGGACCGAGGAGAAGAGCGTGCGGGTCCCCGTGCCGTCCGCGTTCATCGCGCTCGCCACCGACCCGGTGTCGGTCGAAAGCAGGGTCAGCACCGTGGTGCTCGCGACCTCCACCTGCGCGAGGCCCTGCTCGAGGAAGAAGCCCCCTTCCCCATTCGCGGGCAGGAGGTACGTGCTTACGCGCTCGGCGCCCGCAACGTCCCGCTCGAGGAAGCGCACGAAGGCCCGCGAGCCATCGCGCGTCCACGACGCCTCGATGACGCCCGGCAGGGTTTTGTTCGAAAGACGGGTCAGTACCCGCTCATGCACCTTGAAGGAATACACATTGCCGCTCTGGCGGTCGATGTAGCGGACTTCGACCTCCGCGGGGGTCGTCTCGACCACAGGCGGGGTCGAGGTGGAGGTCGAGCTCGCGACCGTCACGGTCCTCGGCGGCGTATACAGGGAGACGGTGCCCTTCGCGACCGCGCGATCGGTGAGCTGCAGTAGGCGCGGGCCGATCGAGGTGCCCGCGCCCGGCACCTCGACCCCCGTATCCACGACCGGCGCAAGGCCCGGGTCCCGGTCCCCTGCCGGGCCGAACGGGTCCGGACCGACGATGAGCCCTCCACCTCCGCGGAAGAAGAGGAAGTACGCGCCCACGATAAGGATGATAAGGAGGATGACGGCCGCGATGATGATGAGGATGCGTCGCATAGCTATTGGCAGGAACAGTAGAGGCCCGCGCCCCGCGGATTCTTGAGTGCCGTGCACTGAATGCCGTACGCGTCCTGGTAATCGCAGCAGAACTGCTGCGCCTGGTCGCCGTCCGGTAGCAGGTTCCCGTCCTTGTACGTCACCCTGCAGGCAGGGTTCGGCTCGGGCTTATCGGTCCCGATCGTATTCGGGATCATCGACGGCGGCGGGTTGTCCGGACCGTACGGATTGCCGCAGCACTGGGAGCCTTCGGGGACGTCGCCGCAGCAGTCGTTGTTGATCTTGCTGTACCCATTCTTCGCGCTACAGACCATGTTCCCCGGCACGACCTGCTTCTTGCGGTAATCGCCGCAGACCGGGCCGCTCGATCCAGGCGTCGCCTCCGGCGTTTTCACATTACCCGCGCAGTCCACCGCGCCCTTCTTGAGCCCCTCGAGGCAGCCGATCTCGAGCGAGAGAATCTTCGGATTGATGATCCCGAACACGATCGTCGGGGCGAGGACGAGGACGAGTCCGATGATCGTATCGCGGACCAGCTTCTTCGCATCCCCGATCTTCTCGTGGCTGCCGGCAGCGGTCATCCACGTGACGCCGGCACGCATGATCTGCAGCACGCCGATGACGGCCGCGAGTCCGATGCAGATCATGTAGAGCGCATTGAGGAAGTCCGGGAGCTCGGCGGCGTTCGAGGCGAACTCCACGTTCTTGATGTTCGTGAGCGCGCAGAACCCGCCCTCGCAGTTCGCGTCGGACTGCGCGAGCGCCCCGATCGGAACGAGGAGCACGACGAGCGCGATGAGTACTAAAAGCTTTTTCATAGGCCGAATATGCCGAGCGCCCGCTCCTCTCCGAACTTGACCCCAAGCCGCGCCTCCGCGAGCGCGAAGGTGGCTGCCTGCTTCACCCGCGCGATGAGGCTCGCGGACCCGCCGCCCGTACCGGTCGCGCGCAGCGTGATATCCCGATCGCTCCCGTTCTCGGCGCCGTTGACGAGCCAGGTGATCCCGGATCCGCCCGCGAAGTGGTAGGGCACCGCCCGGAAGGTCTCCTCGTCGTCCATGGTCACGGTACCCGAAAGCGCGGTATCGAAGAGGGGGCCAAGCAAGGGATCGTTCCGATAGATGCGGACCAGGGGATCGATCGGAGCGACGAGCACCTCGGCGCGCGACACGATCGCGCTATCCTGCGTCGTGACGGTGACCGACACGACCGTATCTCGGTAGCGGACCGGTGCGCTCGCGGACATATAGTACTTCCCGATGCCCGACTGCGCCTCGAGGATCCGGTCCCCGAGTCGCCAGGTATAGACGAGCGTAGCCGGATCGAGGCGCGTCCCCGCCGAGCTGCGGAGGTCCGAGATGGCGACGAGCCGGAGCTGCCCTTCTGACGCCACGCCCGTCCCTCCCGCATAGAACGGATGACGCGAGGTCTGCGGCTCGACGATGAGCGAGACTTCCGCGGGACGCACGCGCAGCTCCCTGGTATACGTCTTCCCCTCGACGGTGGCGCTCACGCGGATAGTGGTGAGGCTGCCGGGGCCGCCAAGCGCGACGTTGACCGGAGCGCTCCCGCTGCCCTGCCCCACGACCGTGCCATTGGCGCTCACGGTAACGGAGGCCGCGGCAAGGTCGATGAGCGTGCTCGACGGCCGCACCGAGACCGTCTGGTACGGACGCGGATATTCGGGCGTGATGGAGATTTCAAGCGGTTCGACCCCCGCGAACTGCGCATGCATGGTGAGCGGAAGCAGGAATGCACCTACCGCGACGAGAAGGACCCGAATTCCCATGAGTTTAGTATATACCGCCGCCCTCCGGCATTGGCCGGTATCCCACTTATGCAGCGGCCCGCAGTCGCTCCTCTTCGGCCGCCTCAAGATTATGGAGAATGATGACGGCGACCACACCGGCAGTGAGCGCCGGTGTTATCGCATTCAAGAAGGGTACGAGCTCCGCGCATACCGATCCGAGGCCGACGAGGAATTTCATCGCGTTCCCCTTATTGAAATAATTAACGCCGAGAGACAGGAACCAGAGGAAAAAGAGCACCCACGCGGCGATCGAGAGGATGAAGGCCACGAGGCTGCCAACGAGCGTGAGCGTGAGGAAAAACTGCAGCACGTCGATGACGACCGCGACGATGACAAGGAAGAAGATATTGACCGCGTCGATGCGCTTTATATTCCTCCGGCCTGGCTCTGTACCCTCTCCTTGACGGTCGTCGTTATATCTCCGTCTCGGCAATCGGCGGGCGGCAGCAACCCCTCTACCGAGCGCCCTTCGTCCCGCAACGCGCGCGGCACCTCCTGCGGCCGCGCGCCCGGCCGTCCCTATAGCGACTCCGATGAGCGGCGCAGGCATAATTACTTCTCAGTCTCACGCCGCTCCTTCTCCTTCTTGATCGCAAGCAGCTGCGACGGGTCCGACGTGATGATCTGGTCCTCGGTATAGGAGGCGACCACCTTGATCGCGACGTGCTTCAGGCCCGCGAAGAAGAGCCCCTCCCCCACCCCGGACTCAAGCAGGAGGTATTTCTCCTCGTCGGTGAGGTTAAAGGTCTCCTGGAGCACGTCGATGGTCGTCGGGGACTGCTTCAGAAGGAGCTGGAGCGAGGAGTTCGTGAGGATGGGACGGCCGTAGGGGGACCGGAGGAAGTCCTCGACGTCCTGCGTCACGGTTGCGAGCCCGAGATAGTACTTGCGCCCGCGCTTGGCGAGGCTGTAGAGGAAGGAGGCGGTATCCTCCGACTTCATCATCCACCATGCCTCGTCGATGACGAGCAGGCGCTTCTTCAACTCCTTGCGGACCGCGTTCCAGATGAAGTGGGTGATGATGTACATCGCGACCGGCTTCAACTCATCCTCCATATCGCGGACCGAGAACACCACGAACTGCTTATTGATATCCACGTTCGTAGGGCGATTCAGGAAGCCCGCCCAGGTGCCGTGCGTATACTTCGAGAGCCGCGTGACCAAGGATTCGCTTCCCTCCATGCCCGAAAGGACGTTCTCGAAATCGCTCATCAGCGGAGGCTCCATGCCGGTGAAGTCCGCATCTCCGGTGATGTCCTTCAGGGCGTAGGTCTCGGAAATGGCTCGGTCGATGATCGCGTCCTCCTCGGGGCTGAGCCCGCCGAGCATGATGCGGAAGAGGCCGACGAGATTGATGATGTTGCTCCGGAGGATGTCAGAAGGCTCCTCGTCCTCCTTCACCGCGGGGAGATCGAACGGATTGATGTGGTGCTCGGAGGAGAGCGAGATGTTGAAATTGCGTCCCCCGGTCGCCTCCGCGAGGTACTCGTACTCCCGCTCCGGGTCGATGACGATGACGTCCGTATCGAACATCAGGGAGCGCAGGATCTCGAGCTTCACCGCGTAGGACTTGCCGGAGCCCGACTTCGCGAACACGACCGAGTTGTAGTTCTCGAGCGAAAAGCGATCGAAGAGGATCAGGGACGCGTTATGCCGATTGATGCCGTACAGGATGCCTCGGTCGGAGGTGAGATCGAAGGAGACGAACGGGAAAATCGAGGACAGG
>DASPKG010000033.1:0-6611 GCA_035628215.1 Minisyncoccota bacterium | reverse complement strand
AAGCGCCGCCCTGCAAAGAAGGCAGCGAAGAAGAGCACGAAGAAGCGCAAATAGCTTCATCGCGTTCTCGCGACAAACGCCCACTCGGGCGTTTTTCGCATTCAGGTGCCCCGATCAGTCCGCTTCCACTCGGTCAGCCGTCCGGCCGCCCGCTCGATGGGGTCCGCGGGCCGCGTCCTCGCGAGCGTTTCCTTGGACGCGATGGGGAAGTGCGGGCTCTTATCGAGCGCCTTCGGGATCTCCCAGAGGTCGCGCTCGGCGGTGATCCAGTCGGTACCGAAGCCTGCAAGGGAGAAAGGGGCGGAGTAGCTCATCAAGGTCTTCTTCCCGTTCTTGTTGAGGAAGTACTCGTGGAAGTAGGACATGACGAGCTCGCGCACGCTCTGATACACCGGATCACGGAAGCGCAGCGTCGCATGGTTCGTCTTGCTGATCGCGCCGTACCGGCCGTCCTTCCGACACAGCACGATCACGTGATCGTCGTCGCCCCGCGCGCTCTTGAGGTCAAGCAGCAGCGGCTTCTGCTTATGAATGAGGAGCGCCGCGTACGCAAGCAAGGCGCCCTCCATGCAGTGCGCCTTCTTCGTCTGCAGCACGCGCCGGGGTGACCTGCAGGTCTCCCCCTGCTTCTCGAAATTGATCGCGAGGGTATCCAGATAGTCCTGGATGCGCTCCGGAGTATCGAGGGAAGCGAGCAGCCGGTACTCCTCGTCGGTCAATCCGTAGGGCGCTGCTGCCATGCCTCCATAGTATAGGAAGGCGCTAGCAGGCCGGCAGGCTGCAGGGTATAGTGTCCCGCATGGCTTCATTACTCGGTAAGCTCTTCTCGCAGAACGAATCCGCGGGCTTCGTGAAGGCCGCGCAGCCCGTCGTTGCCCACGCCGGGGCGCTTGCGGACGAGCTTGCGGCCCTCTCCCAGGAGGAGCTCCAGGCGCGGCTTGCCACCGTGAAGGAGCGGACGGGAGGCCTGCCCACCGCCGACGCGGACGTCGCGGAGGTGTTCGCCCTGGTCCGCGAGGCGGCCGATCGCACGCTCCACGAGCGCCACTACGACGTCCAGCTCATCGGCGGGCTCGCGCTCGCCAAGGGCCGCATCGCCGAGATGCGGACCGGCGAGGGCAAGACCCTGGTCGCGACCTTGGCGGCGACCCTGCGGGCGCTTGCCGGCAAAGGCGTGCACGTCGTGACGGTGAACGACTACCTCGCACGCCGCGACGGCGCCTGGATGGGGCAGGTCTACGCGTACCTCGGGCTCTCGGTGGGCATCGTCACCTCCCAGGGCTCCTATATATATGATGCGTCGCATACGGAGACCGAGGAGGACCGGGCGCGCGACGAGGAGGGCTCCTTCCGCGTCTTCTACGACTTCCTCCGTCCCGTCTCGAAGAAGGAGGCCTACGCGGCGGATATTACCTACGCGACCAACAACGAGCTCGGGTTCGATTACCTCCGGGACAATACGGCCTACGACCCCTCGCAGCTCACCCAGCGCGGCCACCACTACGCCATCATCGACGAGGTGGACTCGATCCTCATTGACGAGGCCCGCACCCCGCTCATCATCTCGGGCCCGGCCGCGAACGTCGAGGGCCTCTACGAGCGGTTCTCGGAGATCGTGCGAGACTTTGCGGAAGGGGAGGACTACACCGTCGACGAGAAGCAGCGCGCGGTGCAGATCACCGAGGCGGGCATCGCGAAGGCCGAGAAGGCGCTCAACCTCGAGAACCTCTACACCGAGGGCGGCATGAAGTACGCGCATCACCTGGATACCGCGGTGCGCGCGAAGGCCCTCTTCCATAAGGACAAGGAGTACGTGGTCCGCGAGCAGGAGATTGTCATCGTGGACGAGTTCACGGGCAGGCTCCAGCCCGGCCGCCGCTGGTCCGAGGGGCTCCATCAGGCGGTCGAGGCGAAGGAGGGCGTGCCCATCCAGCGCGAGACCCGCACCTACGCATCGGTCACCTTCCAGAACTATTTCCGCATGTACGAGGCCTTGGCCGGCATGACTGGCACCGGGCTTTCCTCCGAGGAGGAGTTCTATACGGTCTACAAGCTCGAGGTGGTCGCAGTCCCGACCCATCGCCCCATCGCCCGCAAGGACTACGACGATCTCATCTTCCAGACGGTGCAGGGGAAGTACATCGCGCTCACAAGGAACGTGAAGGCGATTCACGAGAAGGGGCAGCCGCTCCTTATCGGCACGGTCTCGATCGAGGACAACGAGGTCATCAGCGAGCACCTCAAGAAGGCGGGCGTCCCGCACGAGGTCTTGAACGCCAAGAACCACGAGCGCGAAGGCGAGATCATCGCGGACGCGGGCAAGAAGGGACAGGTCACGGTCGCAACCAACCTCGCAGGTCGCGGCGTCGACATCAAGCTCGGCGGCGCGCTCGCCTCCGAGGAGGAGCGGCAGGCCGTCCGCGAGCTCGGCGGGCTCGCGGTCATCGGGACGGAGCGGCACGAGGCACGAAGGATCGACAACCAGCTGCGCGGGCGCTCGGGCCGCCAGGGGGACCCTGGCGAGACCCGCTTCTACGTGTCGCTCGAGGACAAGCTCATGCGCGTCTTCGCCTCCGACATGATCAAGAATGTCATGGGCTCCTTCAAGATCCCCGAGGACGAGCCCATCGAGAGCCGTATGATCACGCGGTCCTTGGAGACCGCGCAGAAGCGCATCGAGGGCTTCAACTTCGACTCCCGCAAGCAGGTCCTCGCCTACGACGACGTCCTCAATACCCAGCGCCTTGCGGTGTATACCGAGCGCCGCGCCGCGCTCCTTGGCACCAACGAGGAAGTCGACGCGCACATCCGCGCCAAGCTCGCCACTCCTGAGGCCATCGCCACCTACGAAGCCAAGCGCGCGGAGATCGGGGATGAGGCGTTCCTTCCCCTCATGCGCCACCTCATCCTCCAGGTTACCGACGCCTTCTGGCTCGAGCACCTCGAGACCATGGATTACCTGCGCCGCTCGGTCTCGCTGCGCGCGTACGGCCAGCGCGATCCGCTCATCGAATACCGCCGCGAGGGGCTCCATCGCTTCAATGCCATGCAGGACTCTATCGCGCAGGCGCTCACCGAGGCCTTACCGCGCATCCAGGTCGCGGACGAGTCCCGCATCAAGGCGGAGGAGGAGCGCACCCGCCGCGCCCTGGTCGCCGCGTCCGAAGGGAAGGAGGATGCAGGTCCTTCGGAGCCCATCCGCAACACCACTACCTACGGTCGCAATGACGAGGTGACGATCAAGAGAGGGGAGGAGACACGGACCCTGAAGTACAAGAAGGCCGAGCCGCTCTTAACCGAGGGTTGGACGATCGTCTAACCCATTGCCCGAATCGAGGAAGTGGAGTACCTTCCGGGGAGACTGGTGTTTGAATCGGAAGGAGTAACCCAGTGAGCGGAAGAAAAAAGAGCCGTACCCGCCTCACCTGGCGACGTACGCTTCGGCGCAATAAGCAGCGTCGGTTCGAGCTCGAGCGGCAGCAGCGGGTCCGACGCGAGGCCATGATCGAACGGAGAATCGGGATCGTGCGTAAGCGTGCTCGGCAGGAGCGGAACTGCACGATCCTCGGACGTGATGCTCGGGTCGTTCGCGCTTTCTATGTGAACGACGTGCTCATGTTCGAAACGACGATGATGCATGTGCAGATCGAGGATAAGAAGTACCGCATCGGCAAATTCGAGGTTCAGCTCGATCCAACCCTCGCTAAGCCGCTCACCCTCTGTCTCGAGAGCGGCAGACGCGACGGCAGGGAGCCGAAGTACTACATGACCTGGGGTGGGGATCCTTGGTTCTGCGTTGGCGATCGCATGGATCTGCTCCGATACCTCGTGAGGTCCGGGGAAGATCTTGCGGCCGCATATCTCATGCTCGAGGCCTTCGAGCACGTGAATCCTGAACACCATGAGGAGGTCGCGGGAACGTCCATTCCCGTGCCGATCAGGTAGCGGAG
Source organism: Minisyncoccota bacterium (assembly GCA_035628215.1). GTDB lineage: Bacteria > Patescibacteriota > Minisyncoccia > Phycocordibacterales > Phycocordibacteraceae > C7867-001. The sequence continues at coordinate 2,661 of DASPKG010000033.1, read as the reverse complement.
GAAATCATGGAAGAACCGGTAGTACCCGCCATCACCCTTATTGGGGTTGGGGGCATCGGAACGGCGCTTCTCCCGCTGCTCGCGCGGCTGCATCCCGCGCAGGTAACGCTCTGGGACAACGATATCGTCAATGAGCACAACCTCGTCAACCAATTCCTCTGGCGGACTGGCGATGTGGGGAAGCACAAGGCGCTTGTCGCTGGCTCACGGCTGGCGGAGGCAACGGTTGCTGCTCGGGCGGTGCCCAGGCGGTATGAGGGGATAGGCCGCTTTGACACCATCGTCATCGCGGCAGTAGACTCAATGGAGTCACGTCGTCTCGTCTGGAACGGCGCGAAGGGAGCGGGGAGCGGCGTCCAGCTGTTCTTCGACGGACGGCTCTCGCGAGAGACCCCGTTCTACTTCCAGCTCTTTGCCATACGGATGGACGACTCCGATGCCCGCGAGGCCTACGAAGGATGGCTCGAGGGCGACGGCGAACCCGATACCGGGCGTAGGAACTTCGATATGGTCCCAGCGCCTCTCGTGCTCAGCGGCGTCATCGGCACGCTTATCGTCCGATGGAGCCGAAAAATGGACCTGCCCTGGCAGGTCATCTGGGACGGTGCGAGCATGTCGCTCGTATCGCACTAAGCAGCGGAAGGAGTGTGACGATGTACCTCAGGACGCGATTGGTCCAGGTCGGCGAACCCGCCTGGACTGGAGAGTTCCATGAGGGCGCAACCCTCGGGGATGTGGTCGAAGCTGCGGGCGCGACGGTCGGTGACCGGGCGTTGTCGCAGAACGGCCGGCGCGCGTCGGCGTCCGATCCCGTGCAGCCGGACTCGATGGTGATGCTCGGGCCGAACGCGCGGCACGGCTGATCCATCCTGGCAGCGGACGGAAGATGAGAGCCGCGGTGGCGACACCGCGGCTCTTTCTATTTTGTGATAGGGTAAGCGACATATGGCATTCGTCGATGAGATGCACGTGCGCGCGCAGGCCGGCAGGGGCGGCAATGGCGTCGTCCGTTGGCTGCACTTGAAGGGCCTCGAGAAGGCGGGACCCGCTGGCGGCGATGGCGGCCGTGGCGGCGATATCGTACTCGAAGGGGTGCGCGACCTTTCTATACTTTCCAGCTACCGATTCACGAAGAGCTTCCGAGCGGAGGACGGCGGCGCAGGCGAAGGCAACGACAAGCACGGGAAGAACGGCGAGCCGCTCGTGATCAAGGTGCCCATCGGCTCGGTCGCCGTCACCTCGACCGGCGAGACGTACGAGATTCTCCACGAAGGTGAGCAGATCACCGTCTTCAAGGGAGGCGCCGGCGGCCTCGGCAACGCGCACTTCAAGAGCTCGGTGAACCAGAATCCCTTCGAGTCCACGAAGGGCAAGCCGGGGCAGGGTGGGGATATCTCCATCACCCTCAAACTGATCGCGGACGCCGGGTTCGTGGGCTTCCCGAACGCGGGGAAGTCCTCCCTTTTGAACTCGCTTACCCGTGCCCGCTCCCGCGTGGCGGCCTACCCCTTCACCACGCTCGACCCCCATCTCGGCGACTTCTACGGGTACCTGCTCGCCGATATCCCGGGCCTCATCGAGGGCGCCTCGGCAGGACGCGGCCTCGGCTCCAAGTTCCTGCGCCATATCGAGCGCACGAGAATCCTTGTACATCTCGTCTCGGCTGAACAAGAAGACCCCGAAAAAAGCTATAGGGCCATACGCGACGAGCTCGAATCCTTTGGGCGGGGGCTCTCGGATAAGCCAGAGCTCGTGGTCCTTTCCAAGATCGACGTGCTTCCCCCCGACGAACAGGGAAAGGCGATTTCGACCCTCTCCGCGGCGATAGGGAAGGAGGTGCTCCCGCTCTCGGTCATCGACGACGACCTCCTCAAGGCCTTCTCGGATCGGCTCGCGAAAGAGCTCTCGGCGGGCCGGTAGCCGCTTGCGCACCCAGGCTCGCGCGGGGTACCGTGTAGCCAATCATGACGTATCGTCCGACCATCGGCCTCGAGATCCATGCGGAGCTCAACACGAAGACCAAGATGTTCTGCGCAAGCGCGAACGACCCGGACGAGACCCGGCCGAACGTGAACGTCTGCCCGGTCTGCATGGCGCACCCCGGCACGCTCCCGGTGCCGAACCAGGAAGCGGTCCGGCACATCGCGCGGGTGGGTACCGCCGTCGGCGGCACCCTCGCCGACTATACCGAGTTCGATCGCAAGAGCTATTTCTATCCGGACATCCCGAAGGGGTACCAGATCAGCCAGTACGAGCATCCGCTGGTCAAAGGCGGTGAGCTCGTCGGCGTCCCGATCACGCGCGTGCACCTCGAAGAGGACACGGCCCGCTCGACGCATAGCGATGGCGGCAGCCTCGTCGACTTCAATCGTGCGGGCGTCCCCTTGATGGAGCTCGTCACCGAACCGGAGATCCATGATGCCGAGACCGCAGGGAACTTCGCGCGCGAGCTGCAGCTTCTCCTGCGCACGCTCGGTGCCTCACATGCAAACCTCGAGAAGGGGGAGATGCGCATCGAGGCGAACATCTCGGTGTCGAAGGACGACACGCTCGGTACGAAGGTCGAAGTAAAGAACCTGAACTCGTTCCGCTCGGTGGAGCGCGCGATCGAGTTCGAGATCGCGCGGCAGTCCGAACTCCTCGAGCGCGGAGAGAGAGTCT
>DASPKG010000032.1:0-5664 GCA_035628215.1 Minisyncoccota bacterium | reverse complement strand
GCTCCGGGAGGTGAGCGCGGCGGGGCGCAGGCGCGCCCTGAAGGTCCTCCTGCTCATCCCGCTCGTCCCCGGGATCGTCATACTTATATTATTGATCGCCGGGCTCCTCGGCCGGCTCGGCTAGCGCGCTATACTACTTCCAACGTGATCAATCCCGAGGCACAGCTCGTCGCGAACGTGTTCGCGAAGGATATCGAGAGGAAGCCGACCCGCGACGGCTTCGGTACCGGCACGGTGGAGGCGGGGAAGGCGGACCCGAATGTAGTGGTCTTGTGCGCGGACCTCAAGGAATCCACGCGCGCGGAATGGTTCGAGAAGGTGTTCCCGGACCGGTATATCGAGATGGGGGTGGCCGAGCAGAACCTCGCCACCGTCTCCGCGGGGCTCTCGGCCGTCGGGAAGGTGCCCTTCTTCGCCTCCTACGCGGCCTTCTCGCCTGGCAGGAACTACGAGCAGATCAGGACGACGATCGCCCTCAATAACCGGCGGGCCATCGTCTGCGGCATGCATGCGGGGGTATCGGTGGGGCCAGACGGCGCGACCCACCAGATGCTCGAGGACATCGGGCTCATGCGATCGCTGCCGGGCATGAACGTCATCGTGCCATCGGACGCCGAGGAGGCGCGTAAAGCCGTGCTCGCGGCCGCGGCCGCCGATCACCCTTCCTATATACGGTTCGGCAGGAGCGGCGTCCCGGTCTATACGACGCCCGCGACGCCCTTTGCGATCGGGAAGGCGCTGACCCTGTGGCGGAGCGAGAAGCCGAAGGTCGCGCTCCTTGCGACCGGCGCGCAGGCGTACGATGCATTAGTGGCCGCGCGCGCCTTGGATGCGGATGGTATCGGCACGATCGTGCTCTCGGTGCCCTCGGTCAAGCCGCTCGATGAAGCGGCGGTGCTCGCGGCCGCGAAGGAGACCGGCCGGGTCATCACCATCGAGGAGCACCAAACGGCGGGCGGCTTCGGGAGCGCGGTCGCGGAGTACCTCTCGTCCGTGCATCCGGTGCGCGTCGTGCGCATGGGCGTCGTGGACGCCTTCGGGCAGTCGGGGGAACCCGCGGAGCTCTTGGCGCACTATAAGCTCGATAGCGTAGCGATCGCCGCCCGGGCGCGGGAACTTACCGGAGAACAAACAACGATATGAAATACCGACAAGGCAGGGACCGACAGGTGAGCATCTATCTTGCCGCGCTCATCATCACGATCTTCGGGAGCGGCATGGTGCTCGTGATCGTGCGCGCGATAAGCGAAGTGGACTTCACGTCGGTCGCCGCGGTCGCGATTTAAATTGTTGAGATCCGATAGGACTCGGGGGCGCTTTTGAGATACGCCTCAAGCTCCGCGCGGGCGAGGAGCCCCTTCTGCGCGCCGACATCCTGCACCACCGACATGGAGTTAATGGGCCCCCACAAGAGCGCCTCTTCGAGCGGCTTGCCGAGCGCAAGCGCTGCGCATACGGTTGAGGCGAAGGCATCGCCCGCGCCCGTTCGCTCGTAAGGTCCCCGCGTATCGGGATACATGGGAATGAAGTACATCGAGGAGCCGTCGAAGGCATAGGCGCCGTCCGTGCCATCGGTGATGACCGCGATCTTCGGGCCGAGCCCACGGATATCGGTGAGGAGCGCCTTGATGTCGCCCGTCTCGTGATGCCCGAGGATGCGCGCGGCCTCTTCGCGGTTGCAGAAGAAGAGATCGCTCCGCTCGTAGAGCTTCCGGAGCTTCTGCACCCCGAGCGACATCTGGAAGGTGCCGGGCTGGAAGGCGAACTTGATCTCCGGCCGCGCAATGAGCCAGTCCGCGAGCGCGTCGTGGTAGCTGAGGGAATTGGCGGCGAGTGACGAGAGGTACACCCAGGTCGGGTTGTCCTCCATCTCGGGGACGGCGTAGTCGAACTCCTCGTGCTTCACGAGGATGGTGCGGTCCGTGTCGTACCAGAGGACGAAATGGTAGTTCGTCTGCTTGCCGGCCTGCGTCACCATGTACGCGGTATCGACGCCCTCGTGCTCGAGGACCTCGAGGCATTCCTTTCCGTATCGGTCGTTGCCGACGTACCCCCGGAGCGCGGAAGCGAGCCCGAGGCGCGCGGCCGCGACCGCCGCGTTCGATGCGTTGCCGACCGCAGGCACGAAGGTGACCGAGTCGTAGGGGATCTTGTCCCCGAAGCGCATGCAGAGGTTCTCTTCGTCATGCTCGTTGGTCGCGATGTACGCGTCCTTCAGCCTGATGAAGGGCTCGGACACGATGTCGCCGATCGCGAGGAAATCGAGTTTCGCCATTTGAAAAATTCTAGCATGCTACCATGCACGGTATGAACGATTTGCTCGAGATTGCGCGCGCCTTGGTGCATCCCGGGAAGGGCATCCTCGCCGCGGACGAGAGCACGAAGAGCGCGGACGCGCGCCTTGCGTCCTACGGCATCGCGACGGGGGAGGAGATGCGGCGCAAGGAGCGCGACATGCTCCTGTCCTGCCCGGGCCTCGAGGAGTACCTCTCGGGCGTCATCCTCTACGACGAGACGCTGCGGCAGAACGGGGAGGACGGCCGGCCGTTCGGGGAGATCCTGTCGTCGCGCGGCATCATCCCGGGCATCAAGGTGGACGAGGGGACCGAGCCTGCGCCCGAGAGCCCCGACGAGCTCATCACCAAGGGGCTCCTTGGGCTTCCGGAACGCTTGACCGAATACCGGGAGCAGTTCGGGACGGGCTTTACGAAGTGGCGTGCAGTCGTGAAGATCGACGGGGACCGTCTTCCGACCAGGCAGGTCATGGTGGAGAACGCCAAGCGCCTCGCCGAGTATTCCGCTCTGGTCCAGAAGGCGGGCATGGTGCCCATGGTGGAGCCCGAGGTATTGCTCGAGGGCAACCACAGCCGGATGCGGAGTCGCCAGGTGCTCGAGGAGACGCTTTCCGTACTCGTCGAGGCCTTGGAGAACCACGCGGTTGATATGTCGGGGGTCATCCTCAAGACCGCGATGGCGATCTCGGGCAGTACAAGCGGCAGGACCGACACGCCGGAGGAGGTGGCGGAGGACACGGTCGGCGCCCTGATGAACGTCATGCCCCGCGGGCTCGCAGGCGTCGTGTTCCTCTCCGGCGGGCAGACCCCCGACCAGGCGACCGATAACCTGCGCGCCATCGAGCGGGAGGCGAAGGCCAAGAACGCGCCCTGGCCCATGACCTTCTCATATTCGCGGGCGCTGCAGGACGAGGCGCTGCGGGCCTGGGCCGGCAAGGACGAGAACGTCGAGGTAGCGCGCGAGGCGTACATGAAGCGCCTCAAGAGCGTGTATCAGGCGGCCAAGGGCGAATAAGTTGCGGAAACCGAGTAGATACGGCATACTCACCTCCATATGATTACGTTGCAAGCGAGCGCCCGTGAGGCGACCGGCAAGGCTGCGCGCAAAGAAGCAGCCGCGTCGTCGACCATGCCCGCGGTCGTCTACGGCCCCAAGCAGGAGGCAATGTCCATCTCGATCGGGCTCGCCGATTTCGAGCGCGTACTCCGCAATGAGGGCGAGTCCACGCTTATCGAGCTGTCGGGCCTCGCCAAGCCCGTCCAGGTCCTCATCCATGAGGTGGATGTCGATCCGGTCACGAGCCGTCCCCGCCATGCCGATTTCTATGCTATCGAGAAGGGCGCCAAAGTGAAGGTCTCCATCCCGCTCTCGTACGTCGGCGAGTCCCCGGCGGTGAAGGCAGGCGCGAACATCGTGAAGGTGCTCCATGAAGTGGAGGTCGAGGCGGATCCATCGAAGCTCCCGCACGAGATCGAAGTCGATATCACGGCGCTCGCCGCCGAAGGCGACCAAGTCCACGTGAGCGACCTGAAGGCTCCCGCAGGCGTCACCTTCGTGACCGACGGTGACGAGGTCGTCGCGCTCGCGCAGGCCGTTGAGGTCGAGCCCGAGGAGCCCGCTGCTGCGCTTGATATGGACGCGATCGAAGTCGAGAAGAAGGGCAAGGAGGAGGGCGAGGAGGGAGCAGCCGGATAACCTCCGCTTTCATGAAGAGGCCGCGCGACAGTTCGCGCGGCCTCTTTCGTCATAATGATATACTCGATACCTATATGCGTGGCCGATTCCTCGCCATCGCACTCGTTGCGATCTTCATTGCGGGCGCGTCCGTCCTGCCGGAAGCGGCGGGCGCCCAGAACCCCAACCTCTCGCCCGAGCAGCGAGCGGCCTTGGAGCGCCAGCTCGCCTCTTTGGAGAAGGAAATCGCCCAGACCCAGGGCACCATCGATACCCTGCAGACGCAGGGCGAGTCCCTGAAGCGCGACATCGCCATCCTCGATGGCGAGATCAAGAAGGCGAAGCTGCGGGTGCGCGCGACCGAGGTCGCCATCCAGCAGCTGACGGGCAACATCGAGACGCACAGCCGGAACATCTCCATGCTCACCACGAAGCTCGCGGACGAAAAGGACTCGCTCGCGCAGATCATGCGCAACACGCAGCAGATCGACGACTACTCCCTGATCGAGGTCGTCATGTCCGCACAGAACGTCTCGGAATTCTTCGGGGACCTCGATGACTTCGCGGCGGTCAACGCTGCGCTCTACAAGTCCTTCGACCGTATCGTATCGACCCGGACCGAGACCGAGGGCGCGAAGGTGGAGCTTGAGGGCGAACGCCTGTCGCAGCAGCAGCTTCGGCAGATGCACCTCGTCGAGCAGCAGAACGTGCAGAAGCAGGAGGCAGAGAAGCGCGACCTGCTCGCGAGGACCAAGGGCGAGGAGGCACTCTACCGCCAGTTGAAGAACGCGCAGGAGAAGACCGCCGCGCAGATACGCGCGACGCTGTTCCCGCTCCGCGACACCTCCGGCATCCCGTTCGGGACCGCGGTCGAGCACGCGAAGGCCGCGTCGGCGAAGACCGGGGTGCGCGCCGCGCTCATCCTCGCCATCCTCTCGCAGGAATCGGACCTCGGGAAGAACGTGGGGCAGTGCCTCATCACGAGCCTCGAGACCGGCGACGGCAAGGGCAAGAACACAGGGAACCCGTTCCCGGGCACGATGAAGGTGCCGCGCGATACCGTGCCTTTCCAGCGGATCATGGATGCGCTCGGCCGCGATTGGTCGACGACGCCGGTCTCCTGCCCCCTTCCGGGCGGATATGGCGGCGCGATGGGCCCGACGCAATTCATACCGTCCACCTGGGCGGCCTACGAAGGACGGCTCGCGGGCGCGCTTGGGGTCGCGGCGACCGATCCCTGGAACCCTTCGCACGCGATCATGGCGACCGGGCTCTACCTGCAGGACCTTGGTGCGGCTGCAGGCGGCGGGGCCGAGCACCGCGCGGCCGCGCAGTACTACGCGGGCGGCAACTGGGCGACCTCCGGACAGGGGTACGCCAACAGCGTGATGGGGAAGGCAGCGAACTTCCAGCGGGACATCGATATCCTGAATGCCAATTAGGTAGTCCACAGACGCGGCGCGAAGGAATGCAGTATAGACGTATACTGAGGAGTATGGACGAGCAGCTCTCCGCTCCGCAGCCGCCGGGCTTGCACCCCCACCTTGTTCGGGCGGTCATCGCCGGCGTCGTGCTCGTGATCATCGCGGCGCTCGCGTCTGCATATTTCCTCTATCAGCCGTTTCGAACCTCGATCGATGAGGCCATGACGGTCCTTCGGATACCCCATGAACTCCGGGGCACTCATTTCTATAC
>DASPKG010000031.1:0-8430 GCA_035628215.1 Minisyncoccota bacterium | reverse complement strand
ACTCCGGGGCGCTCATTTCTATACCGGGGCGCCCACGTATGGCCCGCAACACATCGAGGGGCTGCAGTTCGTGCGTAACGCTGCAGGGGACACCCTCTGGCTCTCAGGGAGCCGCTCGCCCGACGGCAGCCGGGTCGTATTCGCCATCTCGACCTCGACGCAGGCAATCATGCCGTTCGTGCAGGCAGAGAAGGTGACGCCAAGTGCGTACCAAGTGCTCATGCGTCCGACCGAAGGCTCGGGAGTGCAGTCCATCGCCTACGGCTACGCTCCCGCATTCCTCGACGACACGCATATCAGCTACTTCACCGATGCCGGCATTGCCGTGATGGATACCCAGACCGGAGAGGCGACGCTCCTATTCCGGTATCCTGCCGGGACGGTACTGAGCTCGGGCGTCCGGTATTCACCGGATCGTCGGACTGTGCTTTGGACGGATGCAATGACCGGCGAGAGCGTGGCGGGGTCTATTACCCCGAGCGCATACACGCCACTCAGCACATTCAAGGACCTCGCGAGCCCGGTGCTCGGTAATGCGGCCGTATACGAGCTCCGCCGCACGCATGAGGGCCAGGAGCTCTGGAAGCGTACGCTCGATGGGTCGTCATCGGCCAAGGTGCTGACCCTGCCGGCATCCCTTTCGATACTAACCATGGCGCTATGACGATCCTTCGATCTGTTACCCCGACAATGCTCATCTACGCGATCGCGATCGCGATACTTGGCTTCGCGCTCTACATGGGTGTCATTGCACCGACTGAGGTGCGGGGGCAGCACGAGTCCGGCTACTGTCCGCTCAGCGATCCCGATACGTTCTGTGGCCCAAACCAAACGTATATATGCGTCGAAGTCTGCGGTGAATGGACTGTGGGGAACTACACCTGCGATTATGCAGAGTCGTGCATGGATAATCCGCCACCGCCACCGTCCTGCTCGATGGCAGGGGATAGCTGCTCCGCAGGACCCAATTCCTGCAATATGTACAGTTACGGCGTGTACGAGGATGTCAACGGGAGCTGCGTGTGTACGGCGACTGAGCCTCCCCCGGACAGCTGGTGCCCACCCCCGCCCCCACCCCCATCGTGTACAAACGGTTCGTCCGGTCCCTATCCCGAGTGTCCGATAGCGGGGCCGACCTGCGAAACGGAACCCACCATGGACGGGTGTCCCTGCCCCTCCGGATATTCAGGCGCCTATCCCAACTGCGTCGCGGACCCTGAGCCCACCTGTGAGGAGCTCGGACAAGTCGGCACTCCGCCCAATTGTGTCTCGCCGCCCCCACCGTCCTGCCCAGCAGGTCAGATCGGCACCTACCCGGACTGCTCCGATCCGCCACCGCCAGACCCGACCTGTGAGGACCAGGGCCAGATCGGCACCTACCCTGACTGCTTCGACGATCCAGGCGATAGCGGCAACCCCCCCTCCATCACCTGCTCTCCCGCGCAATCCAATAATGTGGCGCCGGGCACGACCATCACCTTCACCGCGACCCCGCAGAACGGCGCAAGCGGCCCCTACACCTGGTACGACGGCAGCAGCAACATCATCGGCAGCGGAGCGACCCTCCAGCGCCAGTTCAACAGCGACGGCAGCGTCCGCGCGGAAGGCGGCGGCGTGTTCTCCAACTACTGCAGCGTCGATGTGGTGAGCGCCTCCTGTCAGGCAAGCGGCCCCCTCGATATCACCGCAACACCCGCCCGCATCGTGGCCGGCACCCCTACGGCCATCAGCGTCTCCTGGACCGCAAGCGGCATCGATAGCGCCTGCACCGTGCGCATCCTGGGACCGGATACGCAGATCGGCTCGAGCGCGCATAATGCGGCTTCGTGCAGCTCGAGCGGCGGCCCGGTCTCAGGCGGCAGCGTGAGCGCCCAGACCACGTACCGGCTCCAGTGCGGCAGCCTCTGGAAGGACGCAGTGGTGAATGTGATCCCGAGATACGAGGAGTTCTAGGGTCGGCTTGAAGGGAGTGCGGGGCTCTGGTATAGTGCCTCGGCAATGAAAAAGGACATCCATCCGGCCGATTACCGCGAGGTCATGTTCGAGGATATCGCCTCGGGCGAGGTCTTCATCATCGGCTCGACCATCCGGACGACGGAGACCGGCACCTATAAGGGCAAGGAGTACCCGAAGGTCACCGTCGAGATCTCCTCGAAGTCCCACCCCTTCTATACGAACGAGGACCGCACGCTCGACAAGACGGGGCGCGTGGAGCGCTTCAAGCAGCGCGCTGCCGCAGCCAAGAAGAAGTAACGACCACGCCGCGAGCGCCTCGCCTTCGGGCGGGGCGCTCGTGCGTTATCATCTACCTACCATGGAATATTCCCCCGAATTCAAGGCCAACCACAAGACCGCGTACCTCGCGGAGGAATACGAGCGTCTCCAGAAGGAGGCGGAGGAATCCCGCGCGGCAGCCGGGAACGACCCCGAGCTTGCTCTGATGGCGGAGGAGGACGAGGCGAGGGTGCGCGCACGGCAGCAGGACATCCTGAAGGACATCGAGAAGATCATAGAGAAGGACAAGGAGGAGGCCGCAAAGCCCACCGCGCTCGTCCTTGAGTTCCGCGCGGGCGCGGGCGGGGACGAGGCCGCACTCTTCGCGGGTGAGCTCCGCGACATGTACATGAAGTACGCCGAGAGCCGCGGCTGGAAGGTGCGGGTCATCGACGACCTCACGCTCGAGATCGCGGGCACCGACGCGTACGACGCGCTCCGCTACGAGACCGGCGTGCATCGCGTGCAGCGCGTGCCGGTGACCGAGAAATCGGGGCGCATCCATACCTCGACGGCCTCCGTGGCCGCGCTCCCAATCCGCCAGAAGCCGGTCGTGGAGATCAACCCCGCGGACATCGAGATGGAGTTCACGAGGAGCGGCGGGGCAGGCGGCCAGAACGTGAACAAGGTCGAGACCGCGGTCCGGCTCATCCACAAGCCGACCGGCGTGGACGTGCGCTCGTCAAGCGAGCGCAGCCAGCTCGCCAACCGCGAGAAGGCCATGGCCATCCTCGCGGCGAAACTCGAGGCCATCGCCATAGAAGAGGAGGCAAAGCAGCATGCGGACCTGCGCTCCGGGCAGATCGGGACCGGGGACCGCTCCGAGAAGATCCGCACCTACAACTTCCCGCAGGACCGCGTCACGGACCATCGCCTGAAGCAGAATTTCCATAACCTCCCGAAGATCATGCTAGGCGGCATCGATGCGATCGTCACGGCGCTCGCCGAAGCGGCAGCGGCAGGCGGGGTCGGCCCGGCCGAGGCGGGGGATTGAGCCGGAAAAGCCGGTATGGTAGGCTAGGCAGGTCATATGAGCACCAGCAGCACCACGGGCCCCGGCGTGGACCGCCTCTTCGAGGCGGGCGCGCATTTTGCCCACGTCAAAAGCCGCCGCCATCCCTCGATGCGCTCCTTCATCCTCGGCAATAAGGGCGGGGTCGAGATCTTCGACCTCGTGAAGACCGATGAGCAGCTTGCGGCCGCGAAGGCCGCCATCGCGGCGCTCGCGCGCGACGGCAAGACCGTGCTCTTCGTGGGCGGCAAGCGGGAGGCGTCGGACGCGGTTGCCGCGACCGGCAAGCGCCTCGCGCAGCCCTACGTCGCCGGCCGCTGGCTCGGCGGGACCATCTCGAACTTCACCGAGATTAAGAAGCGCATCGACCGCCTCGCCGACCTCTCCGCGAAGCGCGATACCGGCGAGCTCTCCAAGATCTACACCAAGCTCGAGCGCATCCGCATCGATCGCGAGATCGAGCGCCTCTCCGAGCGCCTCGCCGGCATCACCTCGCTTGCAAAGCGCCCCGACGCGCTCGTCATCGTGGACACGCGGCACGAGGCGCATGCAACCAAGGAAGCGCGCGCTGCCGGCATCCCGATCATCGGGATCATGAGCTCGGACTGCGATCTCAAGGACGCGGCCTACCCGATCGTCGTCAACGACGCATCGCGTACCGCGATCGACCTCGTGCTCGGCGAGCTCGCAACCGCCTTCGAGGAGGGCCAGCGCGGTTAAGCCCACGCTCCCTCGGGGGAGCGTTTGAATCCGTATATAATCTTTTCATTCATGGAAATCTCTATCGACGTCGTGAAGCAGCTCCGCGAGGCTACCGGGCTCTCCGTCATGCAGTGCCGCAAGGCGCTCGAGGAGGCCGCAGGCGATGTCGAGAAGGCGGAGGTCATCCTTCGAAAGCGCTCCGCCGAGGCCGCGGACAAGAAGTCGGACCGCGAGATCGGGGCCGGGGCGGTGGGCATCTATCTCCACGACAAGGCGATCGGCGCCATGGTCCTGCTTGCCTCCGAGACGGACTTCGTCGCGAAGAATCCCGAGTTCGAGGCGCTTGCTCGCGAGCTCGCGATGCAGGTCGCGGCGACCAACCCCCAGTACCTCACGAGCGAGGAGATCCGCGAGGAGGAGAAGGCCGCTGCGCTCGCGATCTTCAAGGAGGAGGTGAAGGACAAGCCGGCCGAGATGCAGGAGAAGATCCTCGCCGGAAAGATGGACAGCTACTTTCGGGACTCGGTCCTCCTCAACCAGCCGTACATCAAGGACGAGTCGAAGACCGTCAAGCAGCTCATCGACGAGGCCTCCCAGAAGTTCGGTGAGCGCGTCCTCGTCTCCAAGTTCGCGCGCTTCTCCGCGCGGGGATAATCCCGGCGCGGCTCTCTCATGAGCTACCTCATCGCCATCATCGTTTCGCTCATCCTCCTCGTGGGGTTCCTGACCCTGACCGCGTTTGAGGCCTCCCATGGCGTGCGCATTCTGGGCGGCGTGCGCCGGCGATTGGATCGGAAGGTCGGACAGGCCTCCTTCATTCTTTCGCACGTAGACTTAGGGTCGTTCGTCCGCGACTCAATCCGGGACGGCATCGAGCGGGTGCTGCATGACATCGCGCATACATCGCTGCTCCTCGTCCGCTTCATCGAGCGGGTGCTCACCCGCTTCGTGCGCCAGCTCCGGGGCAGGAAGGAGGAGCTCCCGGAGCGTCCTCGCCGGACATTCCGCGAGGCGGTGCAGCACGTGCGCCGCACGGTACGGCTCCGCCGCATTTCGATACAGGAGAAGCAGGAGGGCGGGGAATAGTGTGCTAAAAGTAAGGCAGGCCGCCTTAGCTCAGTTGGTAGAGCAACGCACTTGTAATGCGTAGGTCCCCGGTTCGAGCCCGGGAGGCGGCTCCATTTATCGACTTCTCGTGGAAGTCGCGGTCGTAGTCGCAAACAAGGCCTTCGGGAACCGCGTCTCGAATTCCTCAAGCTCGGTAAAGCCGTAGGAGCGCTTGCCGTTGATGACGAAGGCGGGGAAGCGCGGCTCGACCTTCTCGACGGCCACCAAGGTCTGGAGCGCCCCGAGCTCGAGATCGTAGTCGAAGGAGTAGACGCGCAGCGTTGGGTAGGTCTCGCGCAGGTACGAGAGCGCATAGCCCGCGCGATCGCAGTCCTCGCAGCTCTCCTCGTTCGAATAGAAGTAAAGTGCGGTCACGGGCTCGACGTCGCAGGTCTCCGCAAGCCGCTTCGTCAGCAGATAGTCGCGGATCTGCAGCAGGGTGTACTGCTTCTTGAGCTGCTCCACTTCCGGGTCATCACTGCCCAGCCGCTGCTCGCTCCGGGAGAGGCGGTCGCCCAAGTTCCCGAGCTCCTGCGAGAAGGCCGTGCCTTCCTCGAGGTCCTCGCAGGGCGCTTCTTCGAGGAGCGCGAACTGTGTCTCGATGGAGAGGGTGTCGGTCGCGAGCTGGTTCTGCAAGGCGTCGAGCTCCGCGAGCCGCTGGCGGTCGAGGTAGTTGATGGTCGCGACGATGGTGCCGATGATCACGAGGGTGATGATGAGCGCCAAGAGCGCGTTGCGGAGCGGCAGCGGCATGGACGAGGGCTTCATAGGCAAGAGTCTACTACACTCCTAGCGCCACGCACGGCGGTAGCCGGTGACGACATCGATGATGGACCGCAGGAGCCAGAAGGGCGCAATGAGCCCGTAGAGGAAGGCGTACCCGATGATGGAGAGCGACAGTGATGCCGGGGTGTTCGAGACGTGGCGCCCGATGTACATGAAGGAGATGGCGATCGCGGTGACGATCACGCTGATGACGAGCACGAAGGTGATCGGCGCATAGAACCACTCGAGGGAGAAGCGGGGCGCGAGCGTGTACGAAAGGGGGATGCCGGCGGTCACCGCGAAGGTGCGCAGCAGCCCGCGGATGATCTCCACCACCGCGACCACGAAGAGGCCGATGCCGCCCATGATGGCGACGAAGCCCAAGGGGAGGACGAGGAGCCCGAGGACGCCGTACTTCGGGTTCCCGACGAGGCCGCGGTAGTCCATGGTGACGTTCCGGAGGAAGCCGGTCGTCCAACGGGTGCGCTGCTTGATCAGTTTCGGCACGGTGCGGGGCACCTTCGTGTACACCCGGGCCCGCGGTGCATTCTCGATCTCGTAGCCTGCCTTCTGGATGCGCAGCGCCATCTCCATATCCTCGGCCTGGTGTGCGTGGCGGAACCCGCCGAGCTCCTCGATGATGCTGCGGCGGTAGAGGGAGAAGGGACCGGGCGTCACGTAGATGCCGTTGACGGCCGAGAGCGCATGGCGCAGCGCGATGCCCATGATGTACTCCGCGTTCTGCATACCCTCGAGGAAGTTCTTCGGCTCATGCACCGACATCGCGGGCGTTGCGGCCATGACGCGAGGATGGTCGAAGCAGGCGATCATCTCGCGGAGCGCGTCGGGAGCGACGAAGGAATCGGCGTCGAGGCACCCGACGATCTCGGCGTCCTTGGCCACCTCGATGCCCGCGTTGATCGCGGTGTGCTTGCCGCCGTTCTCCTTATGGAGCACGGTGATCTGCGGATGGTCGCGGTAGGAATCCATGACCACCCGGGTGTTGTCGGTGGAGCCGTCGTTGACGAGCACGATCTGGAGCTTGTCCTTCGGGTAGTCCATGGCGAGGAGCGAGCGGACCGTGCCGCCGATGGTGCTCTCCTCGTTCCAGCAGGGCACGATGATCGCCACGGTGGGCGTCGCCTGCGAGGCCGCGCGTAGCCGGCGCTCTCGAGCCGGCGCCGACAGGAAGGTGAGCAGCATGAAGACCTCGAAATAGAGGCCGAGGAAGATGAAGGGGTAGGCGAGTACCTCGAGACTCATGATTGCCGCGCGTTCCCTCGATTATAGCAAAATGGCCGCGGTTCGCGATATACTCGCTGCATACATGGATTCCGGACGCCTGCACCCCCTTTCCGCCGATATCCGCGAGATCGCGGATATCTTCGGCCGCATGGGCTTCGATGTCGCCTCGGGTCCCGAGCTCGAGGACGACTGGCATAACTTCACGGCGCTCAACGTCCCTGCGGATCATCCGGCCCGCGACATGCAGGACACCTTCTGGACGAAGGAGGAGCCGCCTCGGGTGCCCCGCACCCAGACTTCCTCGGTCCAGATCCGGTACATGGAAGAGAAGATGGGACAGGGGATAGCGCCGCCGTACCGGATCATCGTCCCGGGAAAGGTGTACCGGAACGAGGCCACCGATGCGACCCACGAAGCGCAGTTCTACCAGAACGAGGGGCTCGTGGTCGGCGAGGGGATTTCACTCGCACACCTGAAGGGCACGCTCGATCGTTTCTTCAAGGAATATATCGGCGAGAAATCGCAGGTGCGCTTCCGTCCCTCCTTCTTTCCGTTCACCGAGCCCTCGGTCGAGGTGGACGTATGGTTCGAGGCCCCCGGGAAGGAAGGGAAGTGGCTCGAGGTTATGGGTGCGGGCATGGTGCATCCGCAGGTGCTCCGGAACGTCGGCATCGATCCTGAGAAATACCAGGGCTACGCCTTCGGGGGCGGCATCGAGCGTCTGATCATGGTGAAGCACGGGGTGCCCGATGTCCGGCTCTTCCATGCCGGGGACCTCCGATTCTCGTACGGGTTCGATATCTCCTAGCATGAAAGTCTCCCGGAAGTGGCTCCAGAACTATTTCGATGCCGAGCTCCCGAGCGCGGAGGAGCTCGCTGATGCGCTCACCTTCCATGCGGTCGAGATCGAGGAGATCGAGGGAGACCTGCTCGATGTGAAGGTATTGCCGGACCGTGCGGCGTACCTCCTGTCGCATCGCGGGGTGGCGCTCGAGCTCTCCGCGATTCTCGGCATCCCGCTGAAGGCGGATCCGCTTCGCACCCCGCTTTCGCATTGGCCACGGGCGGATGAGCTCTCGCTCTCGATAGATGCCGAAGGGAAGACGCTCCGGAAGATGGGCGCCCTCGTGAAGGGCGTGAAGGTGGGGCCGTCACCTGATTGGCTGCGCGAGGCGCTCGAGGCGGTCGGGCAGCGCTCGATCAACAACGTCGTCGACGCGACCAACTACGTGACGCTGAACATGGGCCAGCCGCTCCACGCCTTCGATGCAGGCAAGCTCGACTGGCATGACGGGAAACTCGAGATCACGGTCCGGCCGGCTCGA
>DASPKG010000030.1:0-4120 GCA_035628215.1 Minisyncoccota bacterium | reverse complement strand
CAGTTCGCGGCGCGCCGATTCGATCGGCGAGTCCAAGGCCCTCATGACCGCCCGGCTGATGCGGGCGATCACCGACGACACGACCATCGAGGTATATCCGCAGGGGCTCGGCCCGAGCACGCAGGAGCGGTTCCTCGCGGGCTGCGACATCGTCGTGGACGAGATCGAGTTCTGGAACATCGGCGCCTGCATCGGCATGCATCAGGCCGCACGTCCGCACGGCATCCCGATCCTCAATGGACTCACCGTCGGCTTCGCAAGCTATGTGCATCTCTTCGAGTCGGCGAGTATGCCGGTCGAGGAGCTCCTCGGGATGTCGCTCGAGGAGGCGTCTGCCCTTGAACAAAGGCTCTCGCGCGGCCGCGCTTCCCCAGTAGAGCGGGAGCGAGTGATGGAGGCGGTCCTCGATGCCTTCATCCCGGACCTCCCCCGCTACTTCAGCGGGCCCGACGGCGAGCAGCGGAATGACTTCATCCTCAGGCGGTTGCGGGAGGAGGGGAAGGCACCCATCCTCGCGACCAATCCGCAGTGTGCGGCCGGCTTCGTGGCCAACCGCACCCTCCTGCGGATGCTCGCGGCCGATGCACGCACCGCGCCGCGGTCCATCGCGGTGCTCCCGCCCACTCCCGGCTATGCGGTATTCGATGCCGCGACCTTTGACGTCCGTATCGTCGAGTCGCGGCCGCCTCCCATACGAGGCAGCGCATGAGCGGCGAGCGGGACTATCGCCCCTACTACCGCATCGAGCGTCCCTCGTTCGGTTCGAACGGGTTTGAGGAGCACCTCGCGCTCACCTACGAGGTGTACCGGAAGCATGGGTACCTCGAGGGCGAATCGTGCCCCGCGGACCTCATCGATCCCAGCGACGGCCTCGATGCGGACTACCGCCTCCTGTACTCCCCGGAGGACTCGCTCGACGGCACCTTCCGCATCCTCCCCTGGAGCGCGGCGGGGTTTCCCTTCGAGCGAGTCTGCCCGGACGTGGCGATCCCGGGCGGGGCCGCCCGGTTCTGCGAGACGACCCGGCTCGCCGGCCGGAGCGCCTCAGGCCCGCGCAGCCCGACCGCGTACATCGCATTTGAAGCGGTGATCGAATCGATGGTGTACGTGCGGGCCCGCGGGCTCGCCGGTCTCCTCTCGCTCGCGAGTCCCGCCCTCAGCGGGTACATCAACAGCGCGTTCGAGTCCGTGTACCATCCGCTCGGCCGTGCGCGCTGGTACCGGGGCGGCTACGTTATCCCGACAGTGCTGTGGCTGCGCGAGTTCGAGCATGTGCTGCGCATCCGCAACCCCGGCCTCCTCGCCTATTACCGCGAGCGCGGCGGTTTCTAACCCACTATGGGCGGCACCTTCGGGATTGCCGCCCATCCTCTACAATGAATCCCATGACGCTGGACCTCGCGATCATGATCGCAAGCGTAGCCATCAACGCGACGCTCGGCCTCTTCGTGCTCCGTCATCGGCCCCAGACGGCGAGCTCGCGGCTCTTCCTCATTATGATCGCGGTCATCATTGTCTGGTCCTATGCGAATTTCCGTATCGATACCAGCCCGACCGATGCCGCCGCGCTCGCCTGGATGAAGGTCTTCTATGCGGCCGCGATCGGGATCATCGCGCTCTTCCTCGAGTTCGCGCACCGGTTTCCCTTCTCGCGCCGCTCGGTCCTCACCGCGCTGCTGCCCTTCGCGCGTGCGGGAGCGCTCGCGATCATCGCGGTCACGATGCTGACGGACCTGGTCTTCGTCTCCGCGACCCTCGGCCCGCACGGCCTCGCGTCGCTTGCGTTCGGCCCGCTCTACCTGCCGTTTAGCGTCGCCGCGCTCGTCGGCATCATGGGCGCGATCACCGAGCTTGTCCTCAAGCGCCGCAAGAGCCTCTTGCCTGCGCGCGACCAAATCTCCTTCGTCGTCTTCGGCTGGTCCACCTTCCTCGCGCTCGTGGTCATTGTGGGCGCGATCCTTCCCTTCTTCATACCCGTCCTCGTGAACCTCTCGAAGCTCATCCCGCTCCTTTCCGTCGCCATGGTGGGCGCGACCGCGTACACCATCGTCCGCCATAACTTCCTCGATATCCGCATCGTCCTGAAGCGCAGCCTCGTGTACCTCGTAACGCTCGCGCTCGTCCTCGGGGTGTACGGGCTCCTCGTCACGCTGATGGACGCGGCGCATGGCCCCTCGATCGAGGCAGTGTACCTGAGCGCCGGCATCACCCTGCTTGCCGGAATCGCCGGGTTCCCCGTGCTCGAGCGCATCCTCTCGCGGCTGGTCGACCCCATTTTCTTCCGTGACAGCTACGACTACGCGGCCGCCATCCATGCGCTCAGCACCATTCTCTATACGCATATCGAGCTCGATGACCTGATCGCGGCGTCCGAGCGGCGGCTCGCCGAATTCTTGCATGCGGAATTCGTCCGGATCACGCTCCAGTCCCGCGCCCCGGACCAGCCCCATGGCGCGACTTCCTTCCTCGGCTGCGGCACACTCTCCATCCCCATCAGCCTCAATGACGAGGAGATCGGCGTGATCGTGGTCGGGAAGAAGCGGACCGGCGATCCCTATGAGCGCCGGGACATCCAGCTCCTCGAGACCTTCGCCTACCAGGCGGCGACCGCCTTCTCCCGCGCGCGCCTCTACGCGAAGGCGCGGGAGCACGCGCACGAACTCGAGCGGACCGTCGAGGAGCGTACCCGGGAGCTCCGTGAAGCACAGGCTAACGAACGCCGCATGCTCGTCGACCTCTCGCACAACCTCCAGACCCCGCTCGCGGTCTTCCAGGCGCGGCTCGAGCAGCTCGCGCATACGAAGCTTGCGAGCGAGGACGCTCATTCGCTCGCGCAGCCCGTGCAGCGCCTCTCCGGGTTCATCTACGACCTGCTGTCGCTCGCCAAGCTCGAGAGCGAGAAGCCCGACGTCCACGAAGGCATCGATCTCTCGGGTCTCGTGGACGAGATCGCCGAGGAGCTAACCGTGATCGCAGGCAGCAAGGGCGTCGCGATCGAGACCGCGATCGCGCCGGGGCTGCGCATCACGGGGAACGAGCGCCTGCTGCGCGAAGCGATCCTCAACGTCGCGAGCAATGCGCTCAAGTATCTGAGCGAAACCGGCGAGCGCAGGATCTCATTCGCACTCGCACCGAAGGGGCAGATGGCGCATCTTGCGGTGGCGGACACGGGACGCGGGATCTCCGGGGACGACCTTCCCCACGTCTTCGAGCGCTTCTACCGAAGCAGGGACGCCGCCGCGCTCCCGACCGGAAACGGCATCGGGCTCTCCATCACGAAGCGCATCGTGGAGCAGCACGGCGGTTCGATCGATATCGAGAGCACGACGGGAGCCGGTACCCGCGTGCATATCCGGCTCCCGCTCCCGGACTAGGTAGCCGCAAAGCGCACCAGGTTCACGAACTGCACGAGCACGAACCCGCCATAGAAGAGAAGGAGCACCATACCCTCGGGGCGCGAGAGCTCGGCGCGGGTACGCGCGAATACGTAAAAGAGGACGAAGCCGACGAACATGAGGAGCGCGGTCCCGACGAACTGGCTCGACTCCACCGCGAAACCGCCCGTGAAGAGAGCGAGCGCGCCGAAGATGGGGACGTTGGCGGCCGCGGACCCGAGATAGTCGCCGAACGCGATGTCCTTGTTGCGCGCGAGCACGGCACGCACCGCGATCACGATCTCCGGGATGTTCGTCCCGATCGACAGCAGGAGGAGCCCGAACAAGGAGGCCGGGACCCCGAGGTACGCCGCGACCGCGATGCTTTCCTCGACTAGGAAATGTGAGGCGATGAAGACCGCCGCGGCGCCGACGAGGATCTTCGCGATGTCGAAGTACAGCTCTCGCCGTCCCCCATGCTCCGGCATGCAGACGTTCGTCACCCGCCCCTCCGGGCGGTTATGGATCGCGTACGCGAGCGCGCAGTACGCGAGGATGGCGAATCCACCCTCGAGCATCGTGACGCGCCCATCGGCAAGGAGGAGCGCCGGGATGAGGATGACGAGCAGCGTGAAGACGAGCGTCTCCTTCGAGACGAGGCCCTTGATCGAAAGCCCGCCGCCCGCAACCGCAAGGAATGGCACGATGAGGAGGAGAATCACGAACGAAGCGCCCGCAAGGTTCCC
>DASPKG010000029.1:0-5350 GCA_035628215.1 Minisyncoccota bacterium | reverse complement strand
CTCACCCGCACGAAGAACAAGCTCACCATCGCGCGGGCGACCGTCGAGGCGCTCCGCCAGGTGTCCGCACGCTAACCCTACTTTTATGCAGCTCCACACCCTCGCTCCCAAGACTCCCCGCATCACCTCGGCCCGCGTCGGCCGTGGCGGCAAGCGCGGCAAGACCTCCGGCCGCGGCACCAAGGGTCAGAAGGCCCGTGCCGGCCGCAAGATGCGCCCTGAGATGCGCGACCTCATCAAGAAGCTCCCGAAGCTGCGCGGTCACGGCCAGAACCGTGCTCGCACGGTGCGCAACCGCGTGCCGTACACTCCGGTGAACCTCGCGCTGCTTGAGTCGGCGTTTGCCGCGGGCGACACCGTCACCCCGGAGACCCTCTACAAGAAGGGGCTCATTCGGGCGCGCGGCGGCAAGCTCGCCTTCGTGAAGCTCTTGGGGACTGGTACCCTTACCAAGGCGCTTACCGTATCCGATTGCGCGACCTCGGCAAGCGCCAAGAAGGCGATCGAGGCGGCAGGCGGATCGGTCGCCTAACCCTCCCATGCTCGACAACGCGCTGCGCAAATTCAAGACCATCTTCACGGATCCGGTCATCCGCAACCGGCTCCTCTTCGTGGTCGCGGCCTTCGCGATCTTCCGCTTCCTCGCCTCCATCCCGATCCCGGGCGTGGACCAGGTCGCGCTCGCGTCCTTTTTGAATAACAACCAGTTCCTCGGCCTCCTGAACATCTTCTCGGGCGGCGGGCTCTCCAACCTCTCCATCGTGATGCTCGGCGTCGGGCCCTACATCACGGCGTCCATCATCATGCAGCTCGCGACCGTGATCTCGCCGAAGGTGAAGGCCATGTACTCCGAGGAAGGGGAGCAGGGACGGACCCGCTTCATGTCGATCAGCCGCACGATCGCGGTCCCGTTCGCGGTCATGCAGGGCGTGGCCTTCCTCACGCTCCTTGAGTCCCAGGGCATCGTAGCGACCTTGTCCTCGTTCGAGTTCGCGGTGAACGTGATCCTGATCGCGGCCGGCTCCATGCTCCTCATGTGGATCGGGGAACTCATCACCGAGTTCGGCATCGGCAATGGCGTCTCCCTCATCATCTTCGCGGGCATCGTGGCGGCACTCCCGGCCGGGCTTTCCCAGGCCCTGTTCACCGCGACCGCAGCGAACATCCCGGCCTACGTGGGCTTTGCGGTGCTCGGCCTCCTCGTCATCTTCGCGGTGGTCTTGGTGACCGAGGCGGAGCGCTCCATCCCCATCCACTACGCCCGCCAGGTGCGCGGCAACTCCGGCGCCCCGACCTACCTCCCAGTCCGGCTGCTGCAGGCCGGGGTGATCCCGATCATCTTCGCGCTCTCGCTCCTGCTGCTCCCGCAGATGGTGCTCGCGGCACTGGCTGCGGTCGGCCTTCCGGGGATCGTCGGCGCGACCGCCGCCTACAACGCGTTTGCCGCCAATCCCTGGTACTACGGCGCGGTGTACTTCGTGCTGGTGGTGATGTTCACCTACTTCTATACCTCGATCACCTTCGAGCCCAAGCGCGTCGCCGACAACCTCCAGAAGACAGGCGCCTTCATCCCGGGGGTGCGCCCTGGCCCCGAGACCGAGCGGCACATCGGGAACATCGTGAGCCGCATCACGCTCCCGGGGGCGCTCTTCCTTGGCGCGGTGGCGGTCATCCCGTTCATCGTGCAGGGCCTGACCGGCATCACGGCGGTGCTGGTGGGCGGTACGGCGCTCCTGATCGCGGTCAACGTGGTCATCGACCTCATACGCAAGGTGGACGCGCAGGCGTCCTTGCGGGAATACTAGAACCAGGCGGCCGCGAGGCCGCTTGTTCCGTGATACCTTACTTTCATGCAAAAAGGGAAATTCATCATCCTGATGGGCGCGATGGGAAGCGGCAAGAGCATGCTCGTCAAGCATGCGATCGCGAAGTACCCGCAGCTCGTCATCCCGTATTCCTATACGACGCGCCCGCGCCGTCCGGATGCGGTCGAGAACGACCATTACCGGTTCCTCTCGGTCGAGGAGTTCGAGGAGATGATCGAGAAGGGCGCCTTTCTTGAATGGGCGCGCTTTGGCGATAACTATTACGGCACCCTGAAGTCCGAGGTGGAGCAGGAGCTGGCTGCGGGGCTCGTGGTGCTCAAGGAAATGGAGGTGCAG
This sequence comes from Minisyncoccota bacterium, assembly GCA_035628215.1. GTDB lineage: Bacteria > Patescibacteriota > Minisyncoccia > Phycocordibacterales > Phycocordibacteraceae > C7867-001. Next base: position 3,188 of record DASPKG010000029.1, on the reverse strand, counting down.
GGGGTGCGCCAGGTCCGCGATCTCCTCCCGAAGCACCAGCTCGTGACGGTATTCGTGGATGCCGGGGCCTGGGACGAGCTTACCGAACGGGCCAAGAACCGGGCGCCCATTTCCGACGAAGAGCTCGCCAAGCGCCGACAGCGCTACGAGGACGAGGTCACCTTCATCCCGGAGGCGGACCAGGTGATCACCAACCGCGCCGGGATGCAGGAGGAGGCGAAGGCCGCGTTCGAGAAGATCATCGAAGCCGCGCTCTAAATTTGGTACACTCAAGGTCGTCTATGCCGCATACCAAACCTGATATCGTGCTCATCATCGGCCGCCCCGGTGCCGGTAAAGGAACTCAAGCGAAGCTGCTCGCCAAGCGCCTCCGCTGGATTCGCATCTCGTCGGGCGACCGCATCAAGGAGATCCGCGATGGGAACGAACCCTTCTCCGAGCGCGTGCGCGAGATGTACGACAAGGGCACCCTACTGCCGGACTGGCTCGCGGACTACCTCCTCGAGAGCGCGCTGCTTGAGCTCGAGCCGCACGTGGGCGTCGTCGCGGAAGGGTTCGCCCGGACCGAGAACCAGGCCCGCCATTTCTACGAGATCGTGTCGTGGCTCGGCAGGAAGCTCCAGGTCCTCTACCTCGATGTCTCCGAAGACGAGGCGCGCCGCCGCATGCTCGAGCGCGGGAAGACGGAGAACCGCCCGGATTCGGACGATGAGGATAAGATCACGGAGCGTTTCCAGAAGTTCACGGACCAGACCGAGCCGGGCCTCACGTTCTTCCGCGAGCTCGGGCTTGTGGTGGAAGTGAACGGGGAGCAGGACCCGGAGAAGGTCGCCGAGGATATCGAAGAGATCCTGAGGAAGGCATGATCGTACGGAGTCCGGAGGAACGGGCGGCAGTGATCGAAGCGGGAAGGAGGCTCGGGGCGGTCCTCGAGGAGGTGGGAAGGAAGGTTGCGCCTGGCGTCTCGACGCTCGATCTCGAGACCTTGGCGACCGCCCTCATTAGGGCGGGCGGGGACGCTCCGGCGTTTGCGGGTTATACCCCCGAGGGCGCAGGGCGTCCGTACCCCGCGTCGCTGTGCGTCTCCGTAAATGACGAAGTCGTGCACGGCATCCCGAACGAGCGACCGCGCATCCTTGAGGAAGGGGACATCGTCGCGCTCGATCTCGGCCTCATCCACGACGGCATCGTGGTGGACTCCGCGATCACGGTGCCGGTAGGGAAGGTCTCAGGCGAGGCCGAGCGCCTCATGGCGGCCACGAGGGAGGCCCTGGAGCGGGCGATAGAAGTGGCCCGGCCCGGCGCGCGCGTGGGCGATATCTCGCACGCCACCGGTGCCGCCTTCAAGGGAACGGGCTTTGCCGTCGTGAAGGCGCTTGGAGGGCATGGGGTGGGCCGTGCCGTGCATGAGGAGCCGTATATCGCCAACGACGGGCATCCAGGGACGGGTCCGGAGATCATTGCGGGGATGGTGCTTGCGCTCGAGCCCATCGCGAATGCGGGGAAGGCGGGCGTGCATCTGGCGAGCGACGGGTACACGTACCGGACGAAGGACGGGTCCCTGTCCGCGCACTTCGAGCATACGATTTTGATAGAGGAGGCGGGGACGGTGGTGGTGACGAGGCGGCCCCATGAGCGATAAGCTGCAGACCGCTGGGCTCGTTCCGTATTACCGCAAGGACGGCGAGGTCTACATTTTTATGCAGATGCGCGGGGCGGACGCGAAGCGATGGCCGAATACCTGGGGGTTCTTCGGTGGGGCGCTTGAGGAAGGGGAGACGCCGCTCATGGCGGTCATGCGCGAGGTACAGGAAGAGCTCTCCATCGAAATACCCGAGCCGGAATTCTTCCGGCACTATGAAGGTGAGACCACAGAGTCGAATATTTTCTTGCTCGAGGTCGATGAGGCATTTCCTGAGCGCGTGGCGGTGCGGGACGGTAAGTACGGGAAATTCCTCGCGCTCAGCACCATCGAATCTGTGGAGCTTCGTGATTACTACCGGCGGATTATGCCGGACCTGGCCGCGCATTTCGCGTAGGGTATGGACCCTATCCCCGAGTTCGGCATCAAGCGGGAGAACGAGGAGCGCCGGGACGGCGGATGCGCGGTCGTACTCGACCCCGCGAGCGGGCTGTATGCGGTCGGGGAGCGCACCGATGACGGCATGCTCATCCTCTTCTCGGGCGGCGTCGATGAGGGGGAGGACATGCACGAAGGGATCCTGCGCGAAGTGCGGGAGGAGAGCGGACTCCACGACTTCGGGACCACCGAGAAGATCGCCGAGGCGCTGACCCACTACTACAACCGGGCGAAGGGCGTGAACCGGTGCGCGCAGGCGACCTGCCTGCTGATCGTGCTCAATTCAACGGCGAGTGTCGCTCCCACGCTCGAGGCGCACGAGCGCTTCTCCTTGGTATGGCGGACGCCCGAGGAGATCCTCGAGAACTGGAAGCTTCATAACCACGATCAGGGCCTTGACCACTGGATGTATTTCCTTACGCGCGGGGTCGCGCGTGCCAGGGAGCTCGGAGTGGCGCCTTAGGGGATTTTCACGTATAGTGTGCCTATATAAGCGCCCAAGGCGATTTTTTATTACAACCATGCCCAATCCGAAAGAAGAGAAGACCTACGTGATGATCAAGCCCGACGGGGTCAAGAAAGGCCTCATCGGCGAGGTGATCAAACGCTTCGAGCAGCGCGACCTCAAGATCGTCGCGCTCGAGATGTTCCAGCCGACCACCGAGCAGATCGACAACCACTACCCGAAGGACCCGGCCTGGATCACCCGGCTCGGGCAGAAGACGCTCTCGACCTACGAGAAGTACGGCTACGACGCCAACGCCGATTTCGGGACGACCGAGGCCGAGAAGATCGGCCCCGAAGTGCGCAAGTGGGTCATCGATTACATGACCTCGGCGCCCTTGGTGAAGATGGTGGTGCAGGGCACGCACGCCATCGACATGGTGCGCAAGATCGCGGGGCCGACCCTTCCGTACATGGCGGACATGGGCACCATCCGCGGCGATTTCTCGAACGATTCGCCGGCGGTCGCTAACGCCGAGAAGCGCGCGGTCGCGAACATCGTGCACGCCTCAGAGACCCCCGAAGAGGCCGAGCACGAGATCAAATACTGGTTCGGCGACTCAACCATCCACAACTACCAGCGCCACGGCGAGTAATCACTACG
>DASPKG010000028.1:0-4001 GCA_035628215.1 Minisyncoccota bacterium | reverse complement strand
CACTTGGGGGTTCTCCTCGATATCCCGACCGTGGGCTGCGCCAAGAGCGTACTCATCGGCAGATACGCCGAGCCGGGCGATGAACCTGGCGCGACCACAGACCTCATAGACCCGAAGACGGGCGAGGTCATCGGGGCGGCGCTGCGCACCAAGTGCGGCGTAAAACCGGTCTTCGTATCTCCCGGGCATCTCATTACACTGCGCGAGGCCGTCGAGCTCGTCTTCTCGACGGTTCGCAAGCACCGGCTCCCCGAGCCCACGCGGCTTGCGCACAATCTGGTCAACGAATACCGACTCGAGGACCTCAGCCGGTGATACTATAGAGGTACGCATGAACCGTCCTCCGCTCTATGAATGGGAAGGTACCGAGTATTCCTTCGAGGAGAAGGGCGCTGACTGGTACTGGGCGGTCGGCATCATTGCGGTCGCCGCGATCATCGCCTGCATTCTGTTCAATAACCTGATTCTCGCGCTCTTGGTCGCGGCGGCAGCACTTGCGATCTCGCTTCAGGCCGCTAAGCACCCCCGCACCCACCGCTTCGCCATCTACGACCGCGGGCTCGCGATCGACGAACGCCTCTACCTCTTTGAGGACATGTTCTCTTTCTCAGTGCTGGAATACGCGGACGAGACCCTGCCGCCCTCACTTTCCATAAAGACGAGGCACTTCCTCGCCCCACACCTCCTCATCCCCATCGTCGGCTACGACCCGGTCGAGATCTATGGCTTCTTCCTCGAGCACGTCGAGGAGGGCCGCCACGACGAATCCGTCTTCGATCACCTCGTCGAGCTCCTGCGGCTCTAGCCAGATATTCACTTAATAGAGGTGTGCCTAGATTTCTATGTGTTCTATAATATGGACACATGGCGGCTCGCCACAGTCCAGAAACTAGGGAGCGTGTTCTTGAACTCGGCAGATTGGGTAAAACCTACACGCAGATCCGGAAGGAATTCGATATTCCCAAAAGTACCTTATCGGTATGGTTTAGGAATGAAGGTCAAGTACGTGACCGAACAAAACAGCTAGAGCATCTAAAACGGGCACGCGTGCTGGCTTCAGCGACTAAAACACGTCAGCGCATGGAGCGGCTTCGAAAGGCGGCCAAATCGGCCGAGCTCGAATTGGCGGGAATCCATGCCTCAACAAGCGTCCGTAAAGCGCTGCTTGCCATGCTCTACTGGGCTGAAGGCACCAAAAGCGACAAAATGGGTGGCCTAACTTTCACGAATACCGATCCTGTGCTCGCGGAATTCTTTCTCGGCGAGCTACGTGCAACCTTCCCTATTGACGAGCAGAGAATCCGTATTCGCATACACCTGCACGATTATCATGTGCCTGCTGCCGCACTTGCGTATTGGTCGCAATTGCTTTCAGTGCCTCAATCGCAATTTGGGAAGATATATGTTAAAAAGCGAAGTACCCGAAAGCGGTTCCGTGAGAATTTTCAAGGAATTTGTTTCATCCACTATGGCGATGGGATGATTCGAAGAGAATTGCTCGCGCTAGCCCGTCTTATCGCGGAGAAATCAGGCTCCCGTCGTTCAATGGATAGGACATAAGATTGCGGATCTTAAAATGATGGTTCGATTCCATCCGGGAGCACCATGAAAATAATCCTCGGCTCACAATCAGCGGGGAGACGGGCCGTTCTCTCAAAGATGGGATACGTTTTCGAGACAATATCTCCCGACATTGATGAGAAGCAAATACGCTTCGATGACCCTAAGACCTTAACGCTCGCTCTTGCTCACGCAAAAGCCGATGCGTTACTTCCGCGCGTTCCTGAGCCAGCCTTGCTGATTACGAGCGACCAGGTCGTCCACTACGAAGGAGGCATACGCGAGAAGCCTGAAACGCTCGAAGAGGCGCGGATGTTCCTCAAGAGCTACGCGGATCATCCAGCCACGACGGTTACTGCGGTCGTGGTAGCGAATACCGTGACCGGTCGGCGTGCTGAAGGCGTTGATATAGCTCGAACCTATTTCAAGCCGATTCCCGATGCAGTAATCGAACAAGCGATCGAGGACGGTAAGGTCCTTCGCTGCTGCGGAGGCTTTGCGATAGACGAACCGAATCTCGCTCCCTATATTGATCACATTGATGGCGACCCGGATAGCGTGACCGGGCTCCCTACGGAATTAGTGAAGCGTCTCCTATCCGAAGTCGAAAAGGTCTAGTTTTGTAGTATTCTTTCCCCACGCTCCCGTCGTTCAATGGATAGGATATCTCCCTCCGAAGGAGAAAATGCAGGTTCGATTCCTGCCGGGAGCACCCGTACGAAAAGAACCCCGGAAGGGGTTCTTTTCGCTAGGCCTTCGCGCGGGCGATGGCTTTGGCGAGCCGCGACTTCTTGCGGGATGCCGCGTTCTTCTTGATGACCCCGGTCTTCGCTGCCTTGTCGATCGCCTTGTAGGCGGCGGCAAGGGACGCTTCGGCCGCCTTGGTGTCGGTCGCCACGAGCTTGCGGACCGTCTTGGTGGTGTCGGTGAGCGCCCGCTTGCGGCGTACGTTGAAGACGTGCTTGCGCAGCGACGCGCGGTGTGCCTTCTTCGCTGATTTGGTGATTGCCATGTGGAGGCATCCTACCGTAGCCCCCTGGTATTCGCAAGGATTATGCCGCCGCCTGCCGGAGCGGTATTATCTCTACATATGATCCGGGAGATACGCGGCACCGTCTCGTCTGTGGAGCCTGCGGGCGCGGTGGTGGACGTCGCCGGCTGGGGCGTCTTCGTGCATGTGGCGGATGCGACCCTCCTTACGGTCGGGAGCGCGGTGCACCTCAAGACGCACATGGCGCTCAAGCAGGACGGCATCGACCTGTACGGCTTTGCGGCCGAGGAGGACCGGCGGTTCTTCGAGCAGCTCGTCTCCGTGCCTGGGGTAGGCCCCAAGACCGCGATGTCCATCCTCCGGAAGGCCCCGCGGCCGGCGCTCGAGGGCGCGATTGGCTCACGGGACCTCGAGTACCTCACCCGCGTCATCGGGCTCGGGAAGAAGGCCGCCGAGAAGCTCATGGTCGAGCTCTCGGAGAAGATCGGGGCGACCGCCGTGCATGGTGATGAGGACGCCGAGGTCTTCGACACCTTGGTCGCCCTCGGATACACCGAACGCGAAGCCCGCAAGACGCTCTCGTCGCTGCCGCCGTCGGTCGTCGGGAAGGAGGCCCGGCTCAAAGCCGCGCTCTCGAACGCTCACCGCTAGTATGGGCGCACTCAAACGCGCGATCGAAGCCATCCTCCCCCGTAGCGTCTACCGCGCGCTCGTGCGTCCTTACCACTTCATCATCACGGTGCTCGCCGCAGCGGCCTGCGGCTTCCCCGCGAAGAAGCTCACCGTCATCCTTGTCACCGGCACCAAGGGGAAGTCCTCCGTCACCGAGATGCTCTTCACGGTGCTGCGCGGTGCGGGGCATTCGGCCGCGGTCGCCGGCACGATCCGCTTCGCGATCAACGACGAGACGCGCCCGAATCGCTATAAGATGACGATGCCTGGCCGCGGGTTCATCCAGCGATTCCTCAAGGAGGCGGTCGCGAAGGGCGCCAAATACGCCGTCATCGAGGTCACGTCCGAAGCCACGCTCCAATACCGCCACCGCTTCCTGTACCCGGACGCGCTCGTGTTCACCAACCTCCAGAAGGAGCACATCGAGTCCCACGGCTCCTTCGAGAAGTATGCGGCCGCGAAACTTACGATCGGCCGCGAGCTCGCACGAAGCCCGAAGCGCCCGCGCGCCATCATCGCGAACCGAGACAACAAGCACAGCGCCCCCTTCCTCGCGCTTCCTGTCGAGGAGGTCATCCCCTTCTCGTACGCGGACGTTACAGACGTCGCCGCGGGTCCAGGCACCGTCGCGTTCACCCTCGAGGGCACGCGCTTCGATCTCCACCTTCCTGGAAGCTTCTCGGTCATGAACGCGCTTGCGGTCGCACACGCCGCGCGGTTCGTCGGGGTGCCGTTTACCGAAAGCGCACGGGCGCTCGCCGCGCTCGAGCGCATCCCC
>DASPKG010000027.1:0-2060 GCA_035628215.1 Minisyncoccota bacterium | reverse complement strand
CTCCTGAACGGCGCGGGCAAGGATTCAATCCTTTCCGCGGAACTCCTGAAGGCGGCGGGCGTGCCGTTCGACTTCTTCGCCTTCGCGCCCTCGGTCGCGCATGAACGGGTCGCGGCGCTCGTCGGCGCGCGCACGATCCGGGTCGCCCGCCGCCGGGACCCGCGCGCGAACATGACCGCGATGCTCCATGGGGTATCGGCCGCGTACCCGTCCGTCTCCACGTTCACCTTCATCGCTGTCCTGCTCGCGGAGCTCCTCGGCTACGACGAGCTCGTCTTCTCGAACGAGCGCAGCGCGGACATCGGCAACCTCACCTATCGCGGCCTCTCCGTGAACCATCAATGGTGCAAGTCGTCCGAGGCGGAGCGGCTCATCAACGACTATATCCAGCGCTACCTCACGCCGGATATCTCGACGCGGTCGCTCCTGCGGGAGTACAGCGAGCTCGAGATCGTGCGGCGCTTCGTGCGCTACCCGCAGTACCTGTACGCCGTCACGAGCTGCAACAGCTACTTCTGCTACTCCCGCCTCGAGCAGTCCTTCCTGCGCACGCCCTACTGGTGCAAGGAGTGCCCGAAATGCATGTTCCTCTTCGCCTGCTTCGCGGCATTCCTCCCCAAGAAGGAGGTGGTCCGGATCTTCGGTGGCGATCTCTATGCACGCAGGCGCCGCCTGCCGCTCATCAGGCGCATCCTCGGCATCGAGGGGTTCAAGCCGCTCGACTGCGTCGGCGAGCCCGAGGAAATGATCCTCGCCATGCACTATGCGGCGCGGCGCGGCGAATACGCCCGCACGCCTGCGATGCGCCTGTTCGAGAAGGAGTTCCCCTCCGGCTACGGGTTCGACGAGCTCGCGCAGAGGGTACTCGCGGGCGCGCAGGAGCCTAACGCTTCTTAGGTCGCTGATGCGCGGGACGTGCCGGCGCACCCTGCACAGCGAGGCTCATCCGTACCGTATACTTCGGGCATGGACCTGTCCGGCCAGAGGAAGTTTCTCCTCACGCAGCGCTTCGCGGCGTTCGTGAACCGCTATGACTTCTTCCTCGGCACGGATGGGGAGCGCGGGGAGCGCATCGGCTGGGCGGAGCAGAAGCGCTTTAATATCAAGGAGCGCATCACTGTCTGGGAGGGCGAGGGCCAGGAGACCACCCTCTTCGCCATCCAGGCGGAAAAGGTGCTCGACCTCCACGGCAAGTTCTTCGTCGAGGACGGGGCAGGCAAGCAGGTCGGCTACCTGCAGAAGGATTTCCGGTCCTCGCTTCTCTCGAGCACCTGGAACATCCATGACGCAGCGGGCGCGCTGCTATTCACCACGACCGAGAAGAGCGAGCTGCTCGCGCTCGCCCGGCGCCTGAGCTTCCTCATCCCGTTCGTGGGCGAGGTCATCGACCTCATCCCCTTCCAGTTCGTGTTCCTTAAGGACGGGGTGCGGGTCGGTGAGCAGGTGAAGCGCTTCCGGCTCCGGGATACCTATGTCATCGAAGTCACCGAGGCGCTCGACGGCGTCGACCGGAGGCTCATCCTCGCGCTCGCGATCGCGCTCGATGAGCTGCAGGGGCGTTAGCTGAAAATGTACGCTTATGGTAGGGTTCCGCCAGAACCCGCCTGGAGGCCCGCAGTATGCTGACGCTCTATCACGCCATCCCCCGCAACATGTCGGGAACGGTCCTCTACCCGCTGAACGCGCTCAAGGACGTTGACTCCTCCCTCTACGAGGCGCACGCCGCCAAGTACGAGGGGCGCGAGCATCTCATGGAGGAACGCATCCCGCTCCTCGACTGCCGGTGGAACGATGTCCTGTTCCTCACCGCCGTGTCCCCCGTCCGGTTCCGGGCAGCCTACGAATCCACGGGGTACGTGCGCGAGCGCCCGTTCCGGGCGTATGCCATAGACGTGGCGACGCTCGATCAGTCGCGGCTCGCGGCCTTGACCGAGATGGAGCTCAACAAGCCGGTCCGGTACGAGCCTTTCGATCCCGCGCGCTATCGCGATTACGCGACGATCCCTGAGGCGACCCTCGACTACTGGCGGGCGCAGCGGGCCTGCGGCGAGGAACGGCCG
>DASPKG010000026.1:0-2933 GCA_035628215.1 Minisyncoccota bacterium | reverse complement strand
GCCCGGCAGAGCTCCCGCCCGCTGCAGAATCCGTCGAGCACCACCATGATCCCGAGCGGGGCGAGGAAGAGCAGGAACCACGCGACCGGGGCGAACCGCATCATGAGGCTAGAAGACATCGTAGAGCGCCTTCAGGACAAGGAAGAGCGCGGGCGGCAGGATGAGGAGGTAGAACGCGACGAGCGTCCAGCGGCGCCTCGGCAGTCGGGTGCGCTCGAAGAGCGCGATCGCGCCGGCGAGCACGCCGACGCCCACAAGCCAGCGCAGCAGGAAGGCAGGCTCGAGGAAGACCGGCAAGGAGTCCGGCAGGATGAGCATCGGCAAGAAGTTGATCGCGAGGTAGACGTACGGCCGCTCCCACAGCCCCGCGGGACCCATGACGTCCGGGATCCCGCCTGCGACCTGGAGCACGAGCATATGCACATTGAATACGAAGAAGAATCCGGCAAGAAAAAGGATCGTCCGCACGATGGCGCCGCGGGCCTTACGCATACTCGTTCGGGACGCGCCCGCCGCCGCTCCTGAGCGCTTGCATGAACCGCGCCGCCTCCTCCTTCGAGGGCGGCTTGCCGTGCCAGCGGTAGTCGTGCTCGATCTCCGGCACGCTCTTGCCGGGGATGGTGTGCGCGAGGATCAGGGTCGGCTTCTCGGCGATCGCCTTGGCCGTCTCGACCGCATCGATGAACTCCTCGACGTTGTGCCCGTTCGCCTCGATCACGTGCCAGTTGAAGGCCTCGTACTTCTCCTTCAGGGGCTCGAGCGGCATGACGTCCTCGGTCATCCCGTCGATCTGGATGTTGTTGCGGTCTATGACGGCGGTGAGGTTCGAAAGCCGATACTTCCCCGCGAACATGACCGCCTCCCAGATGTTCCCCTCCTGCTGCTCGCCGTCTGACATGAGGCAGTAGATGCGGTTCTTCTTCCCGTCCATCCGGAGTCCGTACGCCATGCCGGCGGCCTGGGAGAGCCCGCTCCCTAAGGGCCCTGAGGTCGTTTCAAGGCCCGGGAGCTTCTCGCGTTCCGGGTGCCCCTGGAGCCGCGAGCCGAATTTGCGGAGCGTGAGGCACTCCTCGACCGGGTAATACCCCGCATGCGCGAGCGCGGCGTACTGGACCGGCACGATATGCCCGTTGCTCAGGACCAACCGATCCCGCTCCTCCCAGGTCGGGTTCTTAGGATCGTGCGTCAGGATATGGAAATAGAAGGAGGCGAAGATGTCCGCCATGCCAAGGGGCCCTGCCGTGTGCCCCGAACCCGCCGCGACCAGCATCTCGATGATGGTCTCGCGTATCGCCGCGGCCTTCCCTTCGATGGCCTTCACCTCAACGTCCGTCACGCTCATTACCCAAAAGATAGCACGCGCTACTTCTCGTAGATGCCGTACTCCTCGGCGAGCGCCTCGAACTTCGCGAGTTCGTCGGTGAGGCTGGGCGCCTTCCAGAGGTCTGACCCGACGATGAGCCGGGAGACGCCGGCATCGAGGAGGACCGGCGCCGTATGCAGATTCACGCCGCCATCGACTTGGATGGGCATATCAGAATGGGCCTTCCGGAAGGCGACGATCCGACGCACCACCCGGTTATCGAACGGCTCACCCTGGTGCCCGATCGTGCGGATGCCCATGAACTGCACGTAATCGGCCCGATCGAGGTGGGGCTCGATGAGCGCGAGGTCGGTCTCGACCCCGACCGCAAGGCCCAGGGAGAGGAGGTCCGGCGCGAATCCCTTATCGTGCCCGTAGGTCACCTGGAGCTTCTCGATGACCGCGCCGAGGTCCCGCGTATGGTCGGCATGCAGGGTGAGCCGGTTCACGCCGTGGTCGATCCAGGCACCGGCGACGAGGCCCGGGTTCTCGACCATGAGGTCGAACTCGAAATGGAAGTGCCCGAGGTACGGGAGGAAGTCCTCGCGCGCGGCCTCCCCTCCCCGCTCGGTGTACGGCCAGGAGGCGGGACTGGCGTATCGCCCATCGACGATGTCCACCTGGACGGCGCCGACGAGGCCGTCGAGCCGCGCGAGCTTGGATTCGAGGTCCTCGCGGGACGTAGGGAGAATGGCGGGAATGATGGCGCCCATATGAGAAGTATACCGCCCACCCGCCGCCCGAACGGGAGACGGGTGCGTTTAGAAGCCGGCCGAGAACGGGCAGGCAGGGTTGTCGTTCCAGCTCACGGTCGCGCTGACGCCGGTATGTCCCTTGTAGCTGACGCACAGCCAACGATCGGCACCGCCCGGCGCCCGGCGGCTCTCGTCCGGCAGGTACGCGATGATCGAGAACTTGCCCGTATTAGCGGAGCCGGTCGGCCGGTCGAACTGGAGGCACACGTTGTTGGTCCCGCAGTTCCCGGCGAGGGTCTGCTTGATCGCAAGGCATGAGTCGCGGAATCGCTGCCCGTATGTGCCGCGCAGGTTGTTGGTGCCGGCCCCGGGAGTAGGGCAATCGATCGCAGGCGTGATGGGACCGTAGCTTGCGGTCTTGAGGAACGCGTAGCTGCCGTTATCCGAGAATTCGCGCGCCATCAGGGTCCGCATCTCCATCACCTGCCGCTTGATGGCCGCGTCCTTCGCCTTGCTGCGCGCGCTTGAGAGGCCGGAGAGGACGACCGCGCTCATCAGCGCGATGATGCTGATGACCATGAGGAGCTCGATGAGGGTGAAGCCGCGGGTCGGCATACTATTGGAAGGCGCCCGCAAGGTTGAGGAAGAGGAGCGCGGCGAGCGTGAAGCAGATGCCCGTGATGACGAGCATCACCCGCTGCGCGCCCGCCTCGTCCTTGGCGAGCTTGAGCTTGTAGATGACCCGCGTGAAGAAGGACGCTTTCCGAGGACGCGGCCGGACGATGAAATCCGCCTCTTCGTGGAATTCAACGCTGCTCATATCCGTAGTATACCGCGCCCCGGCAGGGTCAGAATGCCGCGAGCCGCCGCAGGTG
>DASPKG010000025.1:0-6581 GCA_035628215.1 Minisyncoccota bacterium | reverse complement strand
CGAGCGCATGGGCCACATCGAGCTCGTGTCCCCGGTCGCGCACATCTGGTTCCTGCGCTCCATGCCCAGCCGCATGGCGCTCCTCTTGGGGGTTCCCTCTGCGGACCTCGAGAAGGTCATCTACTTCGCGGGCTACATCGTCACGAAGGTGAACGAGGACGTGAAGAAGCGCATGCTCGCCGAGCTCGAGAACGAATACAAGGCCAAGCACAAGGCGACCGAGACCGACGCATCCCGCGATGCGCTCAAGGAGAAGATGACGCAGGCGAAGACCGAGATCGACTCGGTGGTCGTCGGCCGCGTCTTCGACGAGATGGCCTACCACCGCTACTCGGTCCGCTACGGCACGCTGTTTGAGGCCCGCATCGGCGCCGAAGCCATCTATGACATCTTCCGTTCGATGGACCTCGTGGCGCTCAAAGCGAAGCTCGAGGAGCGGTACCCGAACGCGGCTGCGGCCGAGCGCGAGAAGCTCGCTAAGCGCATCGCGCTCATCAGCAACATGATCTCCGCCAAGGTCCGTCCCGAGTGGATGTTCATGACGAAGATCCCGGTCATTCCGCCGGCGCTCCGCCCGATGGTGGCGCTTGAGGGCGGCCGCCATGCAACGTCCGACGTCAACGACCTCTACCGCCGCGTCATCAACCGCAACAACCGCCTCAAGAAGCTCCTCGACATCCATGCGCCTGAGGTGATCCTGCGCAACGAGAAGCGCATCCTGCAGGAGGCGGTGGACGCGCTCCTGGATAACAGCATCCGCAAGTCGGGCGCGAACGCAGGCGCGCTCACGCCCGCGCAGCGCCGTCCCTTGAAGTCCCTTGCGGACTACCTCAAGGGCAAGCAGGGCTACTTCCGCCAGAACCTCCTCGGCAAGCGCGTGGACTACTCCGGCCGCTCCGTGATCGTGGTGGGCCCCGACCTCGAGCTCGACGAGTGCGGTCTCCCGAAGCACATGGCGCTTGAGCTCTTCCGCCCGTTCGTCATTGCCGGGCTCCTCGACCGCGAGCTCGCCTTCAACATCCGCGGCGCAGGTCGTCTCATCGAGGACGGCGTACCGGAGGTCTGGGAGATCCTCGAAGAGGCCATCCAGGGCAAGTACGTGCTCTTGAACCGCGCGCCGACGCTGCACCGCCAGGGCATCCAGGCCTTCCGCCCGCGCCTCATCGAAGGCGACGCCGTGCAGCTCCATCCGCTTGTCTGCCACGCATTCAACGCGGACTTCGACGGCGACCAGATGGCCATCCACGTGCCCCTTTCCGAGGAGGCGCAATGGGAGGCGCGCGAGGTCATGAGCGCGAACAAGAACATCCTCAAGCCCGGTTCCGGCGAGATGACGGTGCTTGCGGCAAAGCCCCAGGACATCGTGCTCGGCGTGTACTGGCTCACGAAGGAGGTCGTGGGCGCTAACGGCGAAGGGAAGTATTTCGCCTCCCCGAACGCAGCCATCCTCGCGCATGAATACGGCGCGGTGGACCTGCGCGCCAAGGTCCACATCCTCCCGACCTCCGACAAGGTGAAATACGACAAGTTCGAAGGGAAGCCGTTTGAGACCACTGTCGGACGCCTCCTCTTCAACACCGTGCTTCCATCCGACTATCCGTTCGTGAACGAGGCGGTCACGAAGAAGGTGCTCGCCCGCATCATGAACGAGTGCCTCGTGAAGTACGGCCTCGACCGCATCCCGAGCATTGTGAACAAGGTGAAGCGCTTCGGCTTCGAGTACGCCACGAAGTCCGGCGTCACCTGGTCCATCAACGATGTGCCGGTGCCGCCCGAGAAGATCCGCGTCATCAACGAGGCGCGCCAGAAGGTCGAGAAGGTGGAGGACGATTTCCGCAACGGCCTCCTCTCCGAAGACGAGAAGCGCCGCATGGTCATCGAGATCTGGCACGGCACGAAGAATGCCGTGGAGAAGCTCGTCGAGGAATCGATCGATCCCTTGGGCTCGGTGAACGACATCATCAAGTCGGGCGCCCGCGGCACGATCGGCAACCTCACCCAGATGACCGGCATGAAGGGCCTCATCCAGAACACCGCCGGCGAGACCATCGAGGTGCCCATCACCTCGTCCATGATCGAGGGCCTCAACCCCGTCGAGTACTTCATGAGTACGCACGGCGCCCGCAAGGGCCTCACCGACACCGCGCTTGGCACCGCGCGCGCGGGCTACCTCACCCGTCGCCTCTTCGACGTCGCTCAGGACTCCATCGTGACGGAGCAGGACTGCGGCACGAAGCGGGGCATCACGATCGGGCGCGTGTCGGCAAGCGGCATCACGATCGACTTCGCGGATGCGATCCGCGGCCGCACGCTCGCTGCGGAAGCCGCTGGCTTCAAGAAGGGGCACTACCTATCTGCGGATGACGCGCGCACCGTAGCGGCAAGCGACGTCGCCAGCGTCCAGGTCCGCTCCCCGATGAGCTGCGAGACGCGGTTCGGCATCTGCGCGACCTGCTACGGCATGGACCTCTCGACCCAGGAGCTCGTCGATCTCGGCGAGGCCGTGGGTACGGTCGCCGCGCAGGCGATCGGCGAGCCGGGCACCCAGCTCACCATGCGTACCTTCCACTCGGGCGGTACCGCTTCCGTGGGCGGCGATATCACCCAGGGCCTCCCGCGCGTCGAGGAAGTCCTCGAGAAGCGCTCGCCCAAGGTGCCTGCGGTCGTCGCCAAGTCAGACGGCTTCGTCACCGAGATCAAGGAGGATGGCCGCGACAAGGTCATCGTGATCGCGGTCCAGGCAGGCCAGGAGAAGAAGAAGGGGAAGAACGACGGCTCCTCCATCGAGTACGCCGTCACGTATCCTCGTATGCCGCTCGTCAAGGAAGGGGATTCGGTCGCCCGCGGCCAGCTCATCACCGACGGCTCGGCGGACATCGACGACCTCTTCGAGTACGCCGGCCGCGCCATGGTCCAGGAGTACATCATCGCGGAGACCTCGAAGATCTACGAGCTGCAGGGCGCAAGCGTGTCCCGCAAGCACCTCGAGGTGGTCGTGAAGCAGATGTTCTCCTTCGTGAAGATCACGGACACCGGCGACTCCGATTACTCGGTCGGCGATACCCTCGAGCAGCTCGAATTCGAGCAGGAGGTGAAGCGGCTTGAGGCGGACAACAAGCTGCCGCCGAAGGCCCGCGAGATGGTGCTCGGCATCAAGGCGTCCGCGCTCTCCCGCCGCTCCTTCCTCTCGGCCGCCTCCTTCGAGCAGACCACGAAGATCCTCATCGATGCCGCCTTGAAGGGCTCGGTGGACACGCTCCGGGGCCTCAAGGAGAACGTCATCCTCGGTCGGCTCATCCCGGCGGGCACCGGCTTCCCGGGCTCGAAGAAGGCGAAGGCCATCGACGAGATGCAGGCGCGCCGGTTTGCCGCGCAGCGCGCAGCCGACGAGGCGCGCGATGCGGAGCTTGCTGCTGCGGAAGCGAACGCGTAAGACAACGTTTAACAAGCAACAACGCCCGCTCTCGAGAGAGCGGGCGTTGTGCTATACGTACTGCCGCCCCGGTGGGGACCGGGGCGGTTACAAGGGGCGGGGCCGGGAGGCCAGTTCAGTCAGTGAGCATCGGCTGCTTGTTCACGGTACGCCACCATCCCTGCTCGAAGGAAACGATGCAGAGGAGCAGGACGAGGGTGCCGTAGAGCGCGAACTCGGGGTCCGCGCCATTCACGCCCCGGAAGAGGAGCATGAGGCCGGTGACGGCCCAGCAGGCTCCGCCGAGGAAGGTGGTCAGGATGGCGAGGATCAGGTACACCCCGTCCTGCTTCTTCACCGAGAAGGTGTAGAGGAATCGGGTCAGGATCAGCAGCACGGCGCTCGCCGTCCCGCCGATGAGGCTCAGAAGGTCCGGGTGGATGGCCATGGTGCCGTTCTCCGTTGGCGTTGGTCCTACCGGCAACGTAGCACGGGTCTTAGGGGCGTCAAGAAACAGGACTGCGCGAAAAGGGGTAAGATAGTGGGAAATGGCCGCCGATACCGTCGAGCAGATAAAGCAGAAGCTCACCATCACGGACGTGGTGGGGCAGTATGTGAAGCTCACCCGGGCAGGCCGGTACATGCGCGGGCTCTCGCCCTTCAATAAGGAGAAAACCCCCTCCTTCTTCGTGAACCCCGAGCGCGGCAGCTATTACTGCTTCTCCTCCAGCCAAGGGGGCGACATGTTCACCTTCATCGAGAAGATGGAGGGGGTGGACTTCAAGGGCGCCCTGAAGATCCTCGCGGAGAAGGCGGGGGTTGAGCTCGTGTACCAGAAGGGAAACCAGGATAAGGGGAAGCTCGATCGGCTGCGGGAGGCAATGGCTCGTGCTGAAGCGTTCTACGCAGCTGAATGTGGCGAAGGCAGAAGTGCCGCATATCGCTATGCGGTCGAACGCGGTCTAAAACAGGAAACCATTAAAGAATGGAATCTTGGCTATGCACCCGACTCCTGGCGTGCGCTCCTCGAGAAATTGTCCGCGGACGGCTTCACGACCCAGGAGCTCATCGCCGCCGGGCTCATCAAGGAGGCGGACGGGAAAAAGGGGACCTGGTACGACCGGTTCCGCAACCGTCTCATGTTCCCGATCCGGGATTCTGCCGGGAGGACGGTGGCGTTCACGGGCCGCGCGCTCGACCCGAACGATCAGGCGAAGTACCTGAACAGCCCCGAGACCGAGCTCTACAAGAAGCACGAGATCCTCTTCGGGATGGATAAGGCCAAGGATGCGATACGCACCCGCGGGTTCGCAGTGCTGGTCGAGGGGCAAATGGATCTCCTCATGCTCCACCAGATCGGGTTCCAGAACACGGTGGCGCTCTCCGGGACCGCGCTCTCCAAGGAGCACCTCGCGCTCATGAAGCGGTACGCGGACAACCTCATGCTGGCGCTTGATGCGGACCGGGCGGGGCTTGCAGCCGCGCAGAAGTCCGCGATCGCCGCCTTGGGCGCCGGCATGCGCGTGAAGGCTGTGCGGATGCCCTTGGGGAAGGACCCGGCGGACCTCGCCAAGGATACCCCGCAGGACTTCACCCGCCGGGTCTCGGACGCGAAGCCCATTGTCGAGTTCTTCCTCGAGACGCTCGCTGCAACGGAAAAGGATCCCCATCGTCTCATCCTTGAGGCCGAGCGGGTGGTGCTCCCCCTGATCCTCGCCATCCAGAGCCCGATGGAGCGGGAACACTTCGTGGGGGTCGCGGCGAGGATGCTCGGCGGGAGCCCCGACGCCATCCGCGCGAGCCTCGGGAAGGTGCGTGCGGCTCCGGCGGGGAACGCCGGCGCTGAGGCGGCTCCGGAGCCCCTGATTTCCAAGATGAAGACCTCGGAGCGGCTCGGCCTCCAGCTGCGGGCGGTCGTCGAGAGCTATCCCAGCTCAGCCCTTGCCTTACGCGTAAAAGATGAGTATTCTCGTATCATTGGCGTCTACCCGGACGAGCCTGTCCCCGAACGTATCCTTTTTGAGTCGGGCATAGCCTTTGGCGAGGCACCGGGAGAAACCGCGGCAGATGATCTTATCCGTACGTTCGAGCGTGCGGTTCTCACCGAGAAGTTGTCGGACGCGACCGGAGCGCTCCGGCTGGCCGAGAGCGCAAACGATACCAACGCGATACAGCAGGCAGCCAGCAAGTGCAGGGACATCGCGACCCGGCTCGCCTCGCTCTAGTTTCCGTAGTCATCCGTGCTCGATTTTCCTTAGTTAACTTTTTATTCATCCTCCCTATGGCTTCATCTAAAGGATCAAACAAGAAGGGAAGGCCTGTAAAGAAGGCCGGGGGCAAGGCTATTTCTAAGAAGCGCATGCCGAAGAAGACCGCACCCAAAAAGTCCGTAAAGAAGGCAGCCAAGAAGACCGCTCCCAAAGCGGTGAAGAAGGCTGCACCCAAGAAGGCGGCCAAGAAGCTCCCGAAGAAGGAGCGGGCCATGGCGGTGGTGCGCGCTGCGGTGAAGGGCGTGAAGGCCAAGGCGGCGGCCGAGAAGCAGGACAAGGCGGAGCTCCTCATCCAGAAAGGCAAGGAGCGCGGGTACATCACGTATTCCGAGATCCTGAAGGAGTTCCCGCATGTGGAGGACGACATCCACTTCCTCGACGAGCTCTACGAGCGCTTCACGGTAGCGGGCATCGACATCCTCGAGGGCGGCATGCTCGAAGACAATGCCGATCAGTACCTGGCGACCCGCAACATCAAGGGCCGGGAGTCCTCGGGCTACGACTCCATCCAGATCTACCTCAGGGAGATCGGACAGTATCCACTCCTGACCGCCTCAGAGGAACGCGAACTCGCCAAGCGCATCGAAGCAGGGGACGCCGAGGCGCGCAATATTCTTGCGCGCTCGAACCTGCGCCTTGTGGTCTCCATCGCGAAGAAGTACGTGGGCCGTTCGCCGGACCTCACCCTCCTCGACCTCATCCAGGAAGGGAACCTCGGCCTCTTCAAGGCCGTGGATAAGTTCGATTTCAAGAAGGGCTTCAAGTTTTCGACCTACGCGACGTGGTGGATCCGCCAGGCGATCACCCGCGCGCTTGCGGACCAGTCCCGCACGATCCGCATCCCGGTCCACATGGTGGAGACGATCGCGAAGTATAAGCAGGTGTCCCGCCGGCTCGCG
>DASPKG010000024.1:0-2739 GCA_035628215.1 Minisyncoccota bacterium | reverse complement strand
TTCGGGGGTGGGGTATAGGTGAAGCCGTGGAGCTTCACGCCTGGGCGCGGGGCGGCAAGGACACCCCGCAGCGCGCTGCTTGCGGTCGCCTTCGTCCCAAGCCCGGCAAGCAGCGTTGCCCGGTTCTCGAGCGTCTTGATGCGGTTCTTCAGCTCCTGCTGGCTCGCGCCGCTCGCCTCGAGCTCGAGCGTGGCGAGCTGGGACTGGCGCGCCTGCGTCTGCTGGTTCACGTAGAAATAGGACGGCAGGAGGAGAAGCCCGTGGATGACGGCGAGCGCGGTGAGGAGCCAGAACACGACCACGAAGACGCGGAAGAGGTAGTCCCGGCCGAGCGCCCGGCGGCGATCCCGCGGGAGAAGATTGGTGAGGTCAGCCGTCATAGTCGCGGAGCGCGAGCCCGATCGCGGTGCCGTAGGCAAGCGATTCCATGTAATCGATCGGCGGGAGCCAATGGTCACGGGACGCGAGGTTCGTGAACACGTCGCCGAGCCCCACCGGCAGCTGGAGGTTCGCTTCGAGGTATTCGGGAAGCCCGCGCACGGTGGCGTTGCCGCCGACGAGGATGGCGCGCGAGATGGGCGCATGCCCGCTCTCGGCGGTGCGGGTCTGCCAGTACGAGACGCGGCGCGCGATCTCCTCGCGGATGACGGAGACGGTGGAGAGCATGGCGGCGAGGTATTCCTCGTTGCCGGGGCCACCGACGAGCCCACGCTCCGCCTTCACGCGCTTCGCTTCCTCCTCGGTGACGTTGAAGTACTTCTGGACGGCGAGCGTGAGCGCGTGCCCGCCGATATCGAGCGTGGTCGCGAAGCGCGGTACCCGCTTCTCGACGATCACGAGCTTGGTGGTCGTCCGGCCGAGGTCGATGATGAGCACGGTGTCGGTGTCGCCGATGGGCAGGAGCGCACGCGGCAATGAGAAGGTCTCGCTCTCCACCGCGGTTGCGACGATGCCGGCTTCGTCCAGCACCGAGAGCGACTCCTCGATGAGCCGGGTGGCGTACGCGATGCCGACCACATGCGTCGCTTCGGGCTTCTGGTCCGTTTTCGTGATGTCGAAGAGGATCTCGGCGGGCGGCAGCGGTACGTACTCATCGATGTGCGCCTCGACCGCGGTCCGCCACTCAGCCTTGGTTGTCCCCGGCACGTCCGCCTCGAAGAGGTAGCTCCTCGATTCCGAGAGCGCGATGTATGCGTAGCGGACGTGGTGCTCCTTCGCGAGCGAGCGCACCGCCTCGATGACGGCCTTGCGATCCGCAATCTCGCCCCCGTTCATGGTGCCGAGCTCGAGCCGGCCGTCGCCATAGTCAACAAGCTCAAGGCCGTGGAGGCGTTCCTTGATGACCGCGAGCTTGATGCCGCTCGCGGAGATGTCGATCCCGACCGCCGGCGGGGCAAGGTAGCGCGGCGCCGCGAACTCGACGCGCGTGAATCGTTGCAACGTATGTTCTCCGGGCATGCTGCAAAAAGTATAGCGCATGCCGATGCGCGAATACGCGCTGCTAATGCGTTCCCGTGCCCGGCGGCACCGGGTGATCCGGGACCATGAAGGCGAAGGTCTCCCCTTCCCCTGCGGCAAAGAGCATGCCGTTGCTTTCGAGGCCCTTGATGGTCCTCGGCGCGAGGTTCGTCACGAAGGAGAGCTGCCTGCCGACGAGTAATGCGGGCTCCGGCACGTAGGCCGCGATGCCCGATACGATCTGCCGCGGCGCTTCCTCGCCGAGATCCACCATGAGCCGCAGCAGCTTGTCCGTTTCAGGCACGCGCTCCGCGGAGAGCACGGTGCCCACCTTCACTTCGATCTTGGCGAACGCGTCCATGGAAATCTGCTCCTTAGCCATGGTTGCGGGAAAGATAGCTGGTAAGGATGAGGGCGGCGGCGGACGCGTCAACGTCGCCGCTCCTGGATACATGCACGCCCTCAAAATCCCGGCGTGCCTCCTGCGTGGTGAGCATCTCGGGCTCGAAGTGGACCGGGGTGCCGGTACGCTTCGCAAGCTCCTCGGCGAACGCCCGGGCCGCCCCCGCAACCGGATTCTCAGCCCCCGAGAAATTCATCGATTCGCCCATCACGATGGCCCCGACCTGCTCCTTCTCAATGAGCTTCTCGACTTCATCGAGCGCGCGGCCGTCGTTTGGGAGGATGGCGTGGGGGAAACCCATCCTGCCCGCCTCGTCCGAGAGCGCGAGCCCGATCTTCTTCGTGCCGAAATCGATGCCGAGATGCCGCATAGCTGCATCCTACACGCCACCTGCGCTCCGTGCTATAGAATGAGTTCCCTGGGAGGGGTGCGTGAGAGGTCGAAACGAGATGTCTTGAAAACATCCAGGCCGAAAGGCCTCGTGGGTTCGAATCCCACCCCCTCCGCCTATGCACCGCTTCGATGTCTCACCGAAGGAAGCGGTCCAGCTTCAGCTGGAACTGAAGAGCCAGGTAAAGCTCGTGCCGCTCACCAAACCGATCACCCACATCGGCGGCTGCGATGTTTCCATGAACCGGTTCGCGAAGGAGGGCTTCGCCGGTTTCATCATGCTAACTAATTCTCTCGAACCCGTCGCGCATAGCGTCGTGAAGGATCGCATCCCCTTCCCCTATGTCCCCGGCCTCCTTTCCTTCCGCGAGATACCCATGCTCATGAAGGCGTGGGAGACGCTCACGATCAAGCCGGATGTGCTCATCGTGGACGGGATCGGCATCGCGCATCCGCGCCGGTTCGGGATCGCGTCGCACTTGGGGGTT
>DASPKG010000023.1:0-9639 GCA_035628215.1 Minisyncoccota bacterium | reverse complement strand
CGTTGGTGTTCAGCGTGATCTCGGTGCAGAGGTTGCTGTTGTGGATGACGCCGGCATGGTCCTGCGGTGAACGGACGTTGCAGGGGTCCTTCCAGGTGATCCAGGGGTGCCCGGTCTCGAACAGCATGCCGATCATCTTCTTCCAGAGATCCTGCGCGGACACGACCTTGGAGTACTCGAGCGCACCGTTCTTGGCCATCGATTCGTATTCCATGTACCGCTTCTCGAAGGCCGCGCCATAGAGGTCGTGGAGGTCCGGGACGTCGCTCGGCGAGAAGAGCGTCCAGTCTCCCCCGTCGCGCACCCGCTTCATAAAGAGGTCGGGGATCCAGTTCGCCGTATTGATGTCGTGCGTGCGGCGACGCTCATCGCCCGTATTCTTGCGGAGCTCGAGGAAGTCCTCGATATCGAGGTGCCAGGTCTCGAGGTAGACGCAGCCTGCCCCACGGCGCTTCCCGGAGCGGTTGATCGCGAGGTTCACGTCGTTGGCGATCTTCAGGAACGGTACGATGCCCTGCGAGGGGACGCCCGTGCCCTTGATGAAGGAGCCGGTCGCCCGCACCCGGGTCCAGTCGGTGCCGGTGCCGCCGGACCACTTCAGGTACTGCGCGTTATCCGAAACGGACTTGAAGATGCCCTCGAGGGAGTCCGGCACGGTATTGAGGAAGCAGTTGGAGAGCTGGGCCTTGAGCGCTCCCGCCTGGAAGAGCGTGCGGCCGCCCGGAGTGTAGTAGAAGTTCGAGAGGACGTCGTAGAACTCGAGCGCGACCCGCTCGCGGTCCTCCTTCTTCTCCGCGATCGCAAGTCCCATGGCGATGCGCATCCAGAGCATGGACGGGGTCTCGAGGGTCTTCTTAGTCTTCGGGTCCTCCATGCAGTAGCGGGAGGCCATGATCTCGAGGCCCATGTACTCGAAGAGCTGATCGTTCTCGTAGTTGAGCGCCCGGGCGAGCTTATCGAGATCGAATTCGGCCATCCGGGGATCGAGGTTCCCTTCCGCAACGAGGCGCTCCATGTTCGTCTTGAAGACGCGCACATGCTCCTCGGCGAGGTTGTCGCTCTTGTAATCGGGGCCGAACACATCGCCGTACATGCGATGCAGGAGAAGCCGCGCCGCGACCTTCGAGTACGCGGGGTCTCGCTCGATCATCGAGCGCACGACCATAGTCAAGGCCTTATGGAGCTCGTCGGTCGTCATGCCCTCATAGATCTCGTACTTCAGTTGGCTGACGATCGTCTCGACATCGATCGCGTCCTCGTACCCCTTCACGAAGCGGGCGAGGTTCTTGCGGACGCTATCCTCGGAGAACGGGATCTCGCGGCCCGAGCGGGTCTTGATCTTGAGGGCGTTCTCCTCGATCTTCTCGAGCACCTCCTGCTGCTTCTCCTCGCGGATCTTGGTGTGTTCGTACCGGTAGACGATGTAGTGCTTGGCGACGGCGAGGTACCCCTCCTTCATGAGGGTCATCTCGACGTAGTCCTGGATGTGCTCGACGGACGGGGTGGTTTCGGCGAAATTGGTCTCGATCTGCGCGAGGACGCCCTTGGTCATCTGCTCGAGCTTCTCGACCTCGATCGGCGTATGCGTCGCCTCGAAGGCCTTGCGCATCGCCTCGGTTATCTTCTTCGACTCGAACTCGACGATCTGCCCATTACGCTTCTTGACCTGCTTCATATGCAACGTATTGCGTTATGATTTCCCGTTTAGTAAGCAGCCCGCACCGTAGTGCCGCACCCGTGTACCCGTGTCTCTCGTTATAGGAATTTTAGCATCGAAGGGCTCGAAACTGGCCTTGGGGATAGCGTGCATAGCGCCATGGAAATCGTACAGGCGGTAGGTATTGCGTATCGGA
This sequence comes from Minisyncoccota bacterium, assembly GCA_035628215.1. Taxonomy (GTDB): domain Bacteria; phylum Patescibacteriota; class Minisyncoccia; order Phycocordibacterales; family Phycocordibacteraceae; genus C7867-001. The sequence goes on along the minus strand of DASPKG010000023.1, from coordinate 7,786 downwards.
CATCATTGATTGTCAACCATGTCCGATAGCATGTCCGTTTCGCTCCCCTCGAGGTACCCTTAATCGAATCATCATGAACAGTTCATACTATGAGGTAAGTAACCTTCATGAAGTGCGTCTGCTCTCTTGAAGGCTTATCCAGTAACTCGATACTCCCAAGCTATGCGTATCCTGATTGTCGAAGACGAAGCGAAACTGGCGGAGGGGCTGAAGCGCGGCCTGGAATCGAAGGGCTTTGCCGTCGACTGGCTCGAGGAGAGCGAGAAGGCCCGGACGCGCATCCTCCTCTACCGCAACGAATACGACCTCATCCTGCTCGACCTCATGCTTCCCGGAGTGGGGGGCGCGGAGATCACCAAGGAGGCCCGGGCGGAGGGCGTCACGACCCCCATCATCATCCTCACGGCCCGCGACGAGACCGAATACAAGGTCGAGCTCCTCAACTGCGGGGCCGACGATTACATCGCCAAGCCCTTCTCCTTCGAAGAGCTCGTCGCCCGCATCAATGCGGTGCTGCGCCGCCCCGAACAGACGGTCCAGACCACGCTCACGGTCCGGGACATCGTGCTCGATCCAGGCAAGCGGACCGTGACCAAGGATGGCAAGGACGTCTCGCTTACCCTCAAGGAGTACTCCCTCTTGGAGTTCTTCATGCGGCACCCGAACGAGGCCCTGTCCCGCGAGACCATCATGGACCACGTGTGGAGCTTCGACTTCCCTGGCTTCTCGAACGTTCTTGATGTACACATGAAGAATCTACGCAAGAAGCTCGATACCTATGGAGACGATCCCCTCTTTGAAACAGTGCGCGGCGTGGGCTATCGGCTTAACGGATAAGTACCGCTACAACCCATTCATCCGCACGGCGGTGCATATCACCGTGCTCCAGATCGTGCTCGCGATCATCATGATCGCGATCTTCAGCTGGGCCATCGACTACGCCCAGGACCGCACGCTGAGCTCGATCAACGAGCATGTGACCGATCTGGCGACCGGGAGCGATCCTGAAGACCTTTCGACCGCCATCCGGGAGGTCCGCGCGCATGCCTACGAGCTCGTCTTCTTCATCATCCTGGCGCTCAATGCCCTGTTCGGGTACTTCATGGCTCGTTTTGCGCTCCGGCCCACCCGCCACTCGATCGCGGCCCAGAAGCAGTTCATTGGGAACATCGCGCACGAGCTGCGGACCCCGCTAGCGATCATCAAGACCAATACCGAGGTCGCGCTCTTCGATCCCAAGCTCGACCCGGTCGTGAAGCAGACCTTCGAGGATACGCTCCATGAGCTCGACCGCATCTCGGAGATCATCAACAACCTGCTCACCTTCGATACCATGACCCGTCCCCGGCGGCTCGAGTTCGAGCCGATCGATGTCCGGCAGGTCGCGGAGACCGTGCTCCGCCGGCACCTCGCGCTCGCGAAGGAACGCGGCATCCGGCTCGCCATGGACTCGGGCGGGCCCGCGATCATCGACGGGAACCAGACCGCGCTCGAGCAGGTGCTCACCAACCTCGTCAAGAACGCTATCAACTACACCCCGCAGCATAAGGACGGGTCCGTACGCATCATCATCGAGCCGGGCGAGGAGGGCCGGACCGTGGTCACGGTCGCGGACACGGGGATCGGCATTGCCCAGAAGGACCTCTTCCACATCTTCGAGCCCTTCTACCGCGGCGATACCTCACGCGCCCGCGGTGTGGGCTCCGGGACCTCGGGACTCGGCCTTGCGATCGTCAACGAGCTGGTGCGCCTCCACAAGGGCAGCATTACCATTCGAAGCGCGCTGGGTCGTGGGACCGCGATCAAGATCACCTTCCCGCCTGTGTCCCGCACGACCGTCAACCGCGTGCTCCCGAGCGAGCAGGGCGGGATGCACGAGGTTTCGCTCGACTTTTCGTAATCCACAGAACTCAGCGTTTCCTGATGAGCAGTTCATAAAGATTTCATAAGCGCCTGCGTATAGTACGGGCACGAGGTCGGGAAAGACCTCAAATGGGGGATGAGTTCTTTCGAGTCGGGATCAACACCAGTTATGCATCCGACGATTGCATGACCGCAACGATTAGATACGGAATTGCTGTTGGGCCCGAATTTGTGGCGGACGATCACCGCCGCACCACCATCCGTTACCAGCACTAAATACTGGCGGATATGCTTCAGGAAGAGAAGAAGAACGCTTAGTGGCCGGGCCGGCGCCGTACGAGTACGGAGCCGGCCCGGCCCTTTGCGTACCCGAGAGACGGGATGACAAGTTATAGAAGCTGGAGCATAGTATGCCCGGAAACCAGCATCGGAGACGGCAATGACTACCAGTCAACGCGCCCTGATGCGTGGCATCTGGGCATGGAGTAAGGGAACCGAGCGCGTCAAACGGACCCATACGCCCTGGCTCGTCGAGAACCTTCCCTGGGTGCCCGATGAGAACGATACCGACGTCTACGGGCGTCCGAGGATCCGGGACCACCGGGTCGAGTTCCCCGAGACACGAAAGCGTATCGTGCCGCGCTGGGAGCTCTACCAGCGCTTCCGCCAGTCCACCGAGTACCTGTACTGGCAGGCGGTCAGTGCCCGTGAGCTCGCACAATCCTACCGGCAATTCAATGTGGGCTGCGCGCTGCTCGCCTTCCGACCGGACCGGCCGCACCGGCAGTCGTACGAGGTGCACGTCGGGATGAACCTCAAGGTCGCCCAGCAAGCACGTCCCGTATGCGCCGAACCGATCGCAATCGGCGGGGCGCATGGGGCCGGATGCAGCCGGGCCATCGGCATGGTGATTGTTGGTGAGCTGCGCGAGGAGGACGTGGACGTTCTCAAGACGCTCCACCCCTGCACTGAGTGCCGGCTCCTCATGGAGGACCACCCGATCATCCGGCCGGACACGATCATCGTGACGGCGCGGCCGCCGGTCGACGGACGGGTCCCCGAGTATGAGATCCGGACGTTTAAGCGCTTGCTTGAGTTCCATCGCCTACTGGAGCTTCCTCGGAAGCCGGCAGCCAAAGACGGTGACCATCGCTGACGCGGCGATGGTCACTTCCTTTAGTCGCCCAAATGAAAACGCCACGCGCAGGGCGTGACGTACGAAGAAGCGCAAGGCTTCGGGCGCGGAACAACAGCGTTCCTTAGCGATCTGGAAGATCACATCGCGGTCATCCCGCGCCCGATAGCCCCACCTTATAGGCCGGCGTCTGGCCCTAGCCGGTCGTCAGCTGACGGGCTTCGGCGGTGTCGCGGCGACGGGAGATGGCCTCGGTGAAGAGCCGGCCATCCGCGTTGGTGATGAGAGTCATATCTCAATCTCCGGTTGTGGGCGCCTGTGAGGCTACCCGGCGTACCTTTGGGGACCTCCCCTCCGGCAGGATGAAGATACCACTCATCCGTAGGGGCACAAGCAGCCCATCTGGATAACTATTGCTTCATCCCCGATCCCTTGCTGAAGAAGTACAGGACGGTGCCAAACGCGACCACGGTCATCACGCCCATCACCCCGAAGGCAAGCGAGAGCGGAACGTCGGAGACCCCGAGGAAGCCGTAGCGGAAGGCGTTCACCATGTACAGGATGGGATTGAAGAGCGAAATGATCCGGAAGAATTCCGGCAGCTGGTCGATGGAATAGAAGATGCCGCCGAGGTAGGTCAACGGGGTCAAGACGAAGGTCGGCACAATATTGATCGCATCAAATGATTTCGCGTACATCGCGTTGATGAGCCCCAAGAGCGAGAACAGGAAGGAGGTGAGGAAGGCCGCCCCGAAGATGATGGCGAAGCTGAATACGGTGAGCTTCGTGAAGAAGAGCGACACGGCGATGACGACGATCGCGGTCAGGAAGCCCCGCACCACCCCGCCCGAGACGTAGCCGGCGACCACCGCCCAGCTCGGCATCGGAGAGACCAGGATCTCATGGAAGGTCTTCTGCCACTTCGCGAAGTAGAAGCTGAAGACCGTGTTCATGTAGGAGTTCGTGATCACGGCCATCATCACGAGGCCCGGCACGATGAACTGGATGTAGGGGTAGCCATCTATCGCGGCCACCTGGCTCCCGATGAAGGTACCGAAGATGGCGAAGTAGAGCGCCATCGTGACCGCAGGCGGCAACAGGGTCTGCCCCCAGATGCGCAGCATGCGGACCACGTCCTTGCGGACCATGGTGTAGTACCCGACGAGGATGGGAGAGCGGAGCGCCATGTTATTTCTTGGTCAGGTTAATGAATATCTCCTCGAGCCGGCTGCCCGCGTTCCGGACGTTCGCGATCTGGATGCCGGTCGCGGCGATCTTCCGGATGGCCTCGTTCACGGTCTGCCCCGGCGAGAGCGTCAATTCGAGCGTATCCTGGTCGATCTTCTTCACGTTCATCTCGCGCAGGAGCACGAGCGTAGCGTCCTTGACCGGCTCGACGGTATCCAAGAGGAGCGTGACGTAATTGAGCTTCGTGATGAGCTCCTTCACGGTCCCCTCCTCGATGATGATGCCGTGGTTGATGATCGCGACACGGTCGGCGAGCAGCTCCGCCTCTTCGAGATAGTGGGTGGTGAGCACGATGGTCGTACCCTCCGACGAGAGCTTCCGGAGGAAGTCCCACATGCCGCGGCGCAACTCGACGTCCACGCCTGCGGTGGGCTCGTCAAGCAGCAGGATCTTCGGCTCGTGCACCAGGGCGCGCGCGATGAGGAGGCGCCGCTTCATGCCGCCCGACAGGAACTGCGCCTGCGTGTCCTTCTTCTCCCAGAGCCCGAGATCCTTGAGGAGCTGCTCGGCCTTCGGGATGGCCTCGGTTCGGCTTATGCCGTAGTACCCGGCCTGGGTCACGACGATCTCGAACACCTTCTCGAAGATGTCGAAGTTCATCTCCTGGGGCACCACGCCGATGAAGGACTTCGCCTTGTCCGGGTTCGCGGTCGCGTCGACGCCCTGCACCTCGACCTTCCCCTCCGTCTTGTTCACGAGCCCTGCGATGATGCCGATCATGGTCGTCTTGCCCGCGCCGTTAGGGCCGAGCAAGGCGAGGAATTCCCCCTGCGTGATGGTGAGCGAGACGCCCTTCAGCGCCTCCACCGGAGGCTGCTTGTTGCTCGCTGCGTATGTCTTCTTGAGGCCATCGATCCGTACTGCAGGGATATTCTCAGCCATAGTAGGGCGAGTATACCACCCGCGCATTAAGAGGCTATGATGTGCATATGTCGCGCCTCCTGACCCCTGCCGCCCGCCGCTTCCTCCGGTATGCGGCGGTGGGCGTTACTACGCTCGCCTTCGATCTTGTCCTGCTGGCCTTCGTCATCGAGGTCGGGGGCGTCCCCTACTACACGGCGGTTCCTGTGTGCTTTGCGATCGCGGTGTCGATCAATTACCTCGTGAGCCGCAAGCATGTATTCCGGGGCACCGCGCGCAATTTCCATACGGGCTACCTTTATTTCCTCCTTGCGGCCGCAGGCGGCGCGACCCTGACCACGAGCGGGGTCGCGCTCCTCATCGAGGGCTTCGGCATGCACTACCTCCCGGCGCGCCTCGGGGTCGCGGGCGTCGTCGGCATCTGCAACTACCTCCTCAACCTGCACTTCAACTTCCGGGTGGTGGGGCTCCACTATTCCGCTCCGGAAACAGTGTATAACTCCGGAAAAAACTAGCGTTCCTGCCGTATACTGGCGGTAGTACCGCTATGTCGGCATCTCTTCTCCTTACCCTCCTGGTTACGCTCGCCGCGCTCGCGACGTCGCTGTTCTTCCTCTTCGGGGCGTACCAGCTGCTGCGGGGCCGGAGCGAGAACATCATGGTCGCGGTGAAGCGCGAGGTCGCGCGGGTTGCCGAGGAAGTGCAGCGGGTGACCGAAGAGGTACAGCAATTCACCGAGGAGCTCGGGCCCCGGCTGCGCATGCTCATGTACGGCTGGGAATTCCCGCCCTTCAACTCGGGCGGGCTCGGGGTTGCCTGCCTGGGGCTCGCCAAGGGGCTTGCCGGCCGAAACGCGGACATCACCTTCGTCTTGCCCAAGCGCCTTGCGATCGAGAGCCCGTACGCGCGGATGGCCTTCGCGAACATCCCCGAGGTGAAGGCGCATGCGGTGAATTCCCCGCTCTCGCCCTATTTGAATACTGATACCTACGTGAAGGCCGCGGACGGGAGTCCGTTGTACGGCAACGACATCGTAAGCGAGGCGCTCCGCTACGGGGTCTACGGCGGTAGGCTCGCACGGACCGAGGCGCACGACGTCATCTACGCGCATGACTGGCTCTCCTTCCCGGCGGGCATGGAGGCCAAGCGCGTGTCGGGCCGGCCCTTGGTCGCGCACGTGCACGCCACCCAGTTCGACTGGGCGAGCGAGCGCGGCATCAACCAGGCGATCTACGACATCGAGCGCGAGGGCATGCATGCGGCCGACTGCGTCATCACGGTCTCCGAGCGCACGAAGCGCACCATCATCGAGCGCTACGGCGTGCCCGCTGGCAAGGTCGCGGTGGTGCATAACGGCATCGACGAGGCGACCGCCCCGACCGAGACCGAGACCGAGCGGCTCGGGGCGCTGAAGGCGGCTGGGTACGACATCGTGCTCTTCCTCGGCCGCCTCACCATGCAGAAGGGCGGCGACTACTTCCTCGAGGCCGCCAAGCGGGTGCTCACGACCCGCCCGAAGACGGTCTTCGTCGTCGCGGGGTCCGGAGACATGGAGCGCCAGTTGATCGAGCAGGCGGCCGCGCTCGGGATCGCGGGCAATGTGCTCTTCGCTGGGTTCCTGCGCGGCGAGGACCAGTACGAGGCGTACCGGTCGGCGGACGTATTCGTCATGCCGTCCATATCCGAACCTTTCGGGATCACGGCGCTCGAGGCCATGCGGATCGGGACGCCCGTCATCCTCTCCAAGCAGTCGGGCGTCGCGGAGGTTGCCGGCAGCGCGCTCCAGGTCGATTTCTGGGATACCGAAAAGATGGCTGAGTTGATTGCGCAGGTGCTCGCCGATCCCATCCTCCGTCAGCGGCTCATCGCCGAGGGCAAGCAGGTCGCCGAGCATATGACTTGGGACCGCGCGGCCGCCCAGGTGCGCTCCATCCTCGACGAGGTCAGCCCTGTCCGCATACCCTGATGGCCTCCGTCTGCCTCTATCTCCATATCCACCAGCCCTACCGCGTGAAGCGGTACGGCCTCTTCGACGTCGGCAACGACCCGGAGTATTTCAATCATGCGGGCGCGGGAGATCTGAATAACGCGTTCATCATCCGGAAGGTCGAGGAGAAGTCCTACCTCCCCACCATGGACATGCTGCTGCTGCTGCTCGAACGGCACCCGGAGTTCAAGGTCTCGTTCTCGGTCTCGGGGGTGGCGCTCGAGCAGTTCATGGAGCATGCGCCCGCGGTCATCGATCGCCTAAAGCAGCTCGCGGCGACCGGGCGCGTCGAGTTCCTCGGCGAGACCTACTACCATTCACTCGCCTTCTTCTATTCCAAGCAGGAGTTCGAGCGGCAGGTGGAGATGCATCGAAGGCTGTTGAGGGCACTCTTCGATGTGACCCCGCGTGTCTTCCGCAACACCGAGCTCGCGTACACGAACGAGCTCGGGGTCTGGGCGGACGAGGCCGGATACGACGGCATCATCACGGAGGGGTGGGAGCCGGTCTTGGGATGGAGGAGCCCGAACTACGTGTACCGGCCGCAGGGCGCGAAGAGCACCGCGCTTCTCCTCAAGAACTACAAGCTCTCGGACGATGTCGCCTTCCGCTTCTCGTCCCAGGATTGGGCGGAGTGGCCATTAACGGCGGACAAGTACGCGCAGTGGGTGCACGCGCTCCATGGCTCGGCG